>JAYVDG010000557.1:0-3518 GCA_043749525.1 Phenylobacterium sp. | reverse complement strand
CTTCAGCCGCGCGAGGGTCACGCCCTCGCTGACCTGATCGCCCACAGAGACGTTCAAGGCCTCGACTTCACCGTCGAAGGGGGCGGTCAGCGCGTGCTCCATCTTCATGGCCTCCAGGGTCATCAGGGGCTGGCCGCGCACCACTGTGTCGCCGACAGAGACCGCCACCGCCACCACCTTGCCCGGCATGGGCGAGCGAACCTGTGCGTCGCCGGCCATGTCATCGAGGTCGCGCAGGGGCGGCCGGGTGGCCAGCACATAGGTTTCGCCGCCCTCGAAGACCACCACCTCGCCGTCCTGCGTCATCAGGATGTCGGCCTCGATGTCGCCGTCCGGCAGGGGGGCGTCGATCGCCACGTCGTCCAGGTAAAGGCGCACCGTCGTCTGGGGCTCGGCGTTCATGCGGAAGCCGGTGAGGCCCTTCCAGGGGTTGGCCTGGTCGTCGTCGCCCTCAGCAAGAGCCGCGGCGGCGGCCACTGCCAGGAGTTCGTCGGACGGCGCGGGCCTCGGCGCCAAGTCTTCAAGATGGCGCTCGATGAAGCCGGTGTCCACGTCGCCGCCGATGAAGTCGGAGTGGTCCAGGCAGCGGGCCAGGAAGCCGGCGTTGGTCTTCACCGGCCAGATCTCCACCTCGGCGCAGGCCTGGGCCAGGCGGTCGCTGGCGCCCTCACGGGTGGCGGCGTGGGCGATCAGCTTGGCGATCATGGGATCGTAGAAGGGACTGACCTCGCCGCCCTCCTCCACGCCCGTGTCGACGCGAATATCCTCGGGCAGCACGAAGTGCTCCAGCATCCCGATGGAGGGCAGGAAACCGCCCGCCGGATTCTCGGCATAGAGTCGCGCCTCCACCGCATGGCCGTTCAGCTTGATCTGGCCCTGGGTCAGCGGCAGCGGTTCGCCGGAGGCGACGCGGAACTGCCATTCCACCAGGTCGACGCCGGTGACCGCCTCGGTGACCGGGTGCTCCACCTGCAGACGGGTGTTCATCTCCATGAACCAGATGCGGTCGGGCTGCAGGCCGGCGCTGGCGTCGGCGATGAACTCCACCGTGCCCGCGCCCACATAGTTCACCGCCCTGGCCGCCTGGACGGCGGCGGAGGTCACGGCCGCACGGGCGGCGTCGCTCATGCCGGGCGCGGGCGCCTCCTCGATCACCTTCTGGTGACGGCGCTGCAGGGAGCAGTCGCGCTCGAACAGGTGGACGACATTGCCGTGGCTGTCCCCGAAGATCTGCACCTCGATGTGGCGCGGCCGGGTGACGTAGGTCTCGATCAGCACCTTGGCGTCGCCAAAGCTGGCGGCGGCCTCGCGCTGACACGAGGCGAGCGCCGCGGCGAAGTCCTCAGGCCTGTCGACCTTGCGCATGCCCTTGCCGCCGCCGCCGGCCACGGCCTTGATGAGCACGGGATAGCCGAGGCCCTTGGTCACCGCCTGCAGGTGTTCCAGGGATTGGTCGTCACCGAGATAGCCGGGGGTCACCGGCACGTTCGCCTTCTGCATCAACAGCTTGGCGGCGTCCTTCAGGCCCATGGCGTTGATGGCGGCGGGCGGCGGCCCGATCCAGACCAGGCCCGCAGCCATGACCGCCTCGGCGAAGGCGGCGTTCTCGGAGAGGAAGCCGTAACCCGGATGGATCGCCTCGGCGCCGGTCTCCAGCGCGGCGGCGATGATCTTCTCGCCCACAAGATAGCTCTCACGCGCGGCGGCGGGGCCGATCAGCACGGCCTGGTCGGCCTCCCGCACATGCAGGGCCTCTGCGTCAGCCTGCGAATAGACGGCCACCGTCGCGATGCCCATGCGGCGCGCGGTCTTGAAGACCCGGCGGGCGATCTCCCCACGATTGGCGACGAGGACGGATTTGATCACGGGATCCTAGATCTGCGACAGGGTGAAATACATCAGGCCGCCCAACCGGTTCGCGAAGGCCACCACACTCACGAACCAGACGATCAGCGTCTTGAAGGCGGCGCCGATCACCGAGGAGCCATAGCCGCCCTTCACGGTCTGGAACAGATTGATCGGCGTCCAGAATGTCAAAAGGATGAACCAGACGCAGGGCTTGGCCGTGCCCTCGAACGGGCGGGGCTTGCGCCCCATGAGCGAAGGCAGTGAGTCCGCCGCGGCGGCCTCAAGGTCCGGTCCCGTCATCATTGCTCGCCCCCCGGCGTCCCTATTGCGCCCAGGACGGCTTGCGCTTGTCCAGGAAGGCGCGGACGCCCTCCTGCCCTTCCCGGCTGACCCGGGTGCGGGCGATGCGCTTGGCGGTCTCTTCCATCACGTCCTCGATGGGCTTGTAGGCGACATCCTCGACCAGTTTCTTGGAGTCAGCCACAGCGCCGGGGGCGCAGGCCATCATCTCAGTGGCGAGGCGCGCGCGGGCGGCGTCGAGGGCCGCCACATCGGCCACCACCTCGGTGATCAGCCCGACCTTTTCGGCATAGGCCGCGTCGAAGACCTGGCCGGTGGCGAACAGGGCGCGCGCCGTGCGGGGACCCACCGCGCCCACGACATAGGGGCTGATGGTGGCGGCGATCAGGCCCAGTCGGACCTCGGAGAAGCTGAACTTGGCGTCGGATGTCGCGATGGCCATGTCGCAGGCAGCCGCCAACCCGGCCCCGCCGCCGAAGGCGCCGCCCTCCACCAGGGCCACTGTCAGGGCCGGGATGTCCCAGAGGCTCTTGAGCATCTTGGCCATGCCGTAGGCGTCATCGCGGTTGTCGCTCTCGGTGCGGTCTGCGGCCTCGCGCATCCAATCGAGGTCGGCGCCGGCGCTGAACATGCCCCCCGCGCCGCGCAGGAAGACGACGCGGACACCCTCGGCGCCCTGGAGGGTCTCGAACGCCTCGTCCAGGGCTGCGATCAGCCGGGCGTCGAAGGCGTTGCGCTGCGCGGGCCGGTTGATGGTGACCATGGCGACGCCTTCGACCGTGGCTTCGATCTGCACCAGGGTGTTGTCCAGATCGGTGTCGGGAACCTCGACCAGGGGATCGGCGATGGGATTGGTCATGAGAGCCTCGTTTCGAACTGTGTCTTGGGGATGTAGGCTCAACGCTCGCGCTTGGACATAGGTCCCGGCGGCGCCGGCCATGGCGATTCCGTCACCAAACCGTAAAAACGCCCCAGGATGGGTCGAATGCCGGTTGATCCCCGGGAAGGTCTGTCGGAAACAACGCCAAGGATCGATACGCGGCGACTTCCCCCCAACGCTGCGGAAAGGATTGACGATGCGCCCGACCGTTGACGCGCCATCCCTGACCCAGGTGTTGGGCGCGTCCCAAGCTGCGCAGGGCCTGCCGCGCCGCGCGCGCGCCACCGTCGTCCGCCGCACCACCGCCAACCTGGCGCTCGCCATGGGAGTCATGGCCACGGCGGTCAGCTTGGGCGTCCTGGTGGGCCAGTTGGGCCGCGCCCTGATCGGCGGCTAGTACCGCGCCGCAGTAATTTTGACGGGTTGATCGATGCCAAGGATGGGCAGGTCCTGGGGCGGGACGAGTAGTCGTATGCTTCGAGCGACGGTG
>JAYVDG010000556.1:0-3529 GCA_043749525.1 Phenylobacterium sp. | reverse complement strand
CGTCGAGATGACCGCCAACCTCTACGGCATGCCCGGCCCGCGCGCCTGCCTGGCGTCGGACCCGCTGGGCGACGGCACGGTGGGCATCACCGGCGGCTATGTGCCGGCCTACAACAACCTGGGCACCAACAATGCTGAAACGCGGTCCGATCCTTCTCGCTGGAATGCTCGTCGGGATCCTGCCGTGCGGGGCCGCTACTAGTCAGACCAGCACGGTCCTGAACAATCAGGTCCAGCTTGGCGACGTCTTCAGCCAGCAGATCCTGAACGTCGAGACCGTCAGCGATTCCACCACCGCCAACACCACGGCCGGCGGCAACGTCTATTCGGCCTCCACCGACGGCAGCGACCTCGATATCCGGTCCAACCAGACCTCCAGCGGCAATGTGCTGGCCAGCACCGTGGTCAATGTCGGCGCCAATTCCGGCGCCCAGACCTATCTGAGCACCACCGCCAGCGGCAACCTCGGCGACGCCAACGTCCATGCCGGGACCCTGACCGCGGTGTTCAACCAGGCGACCACCGCCTCCACCGTCAAGGCCAACAGCCAGATCGAGGCCGCGCAAGCCGAGACCGGCGAGGTCGCCGCCAGCACGCAGGCTGTGGCCAACGACCAGAGCCTCGGCGTCAGCTACGGCGCGGCGGGCGTGCGCGTGAACCAGACCAACGCCGGCGACGTCTATGCCGACGGCGGCGCCATCTACGGCCTGGTGTCCGGCTCGGCGGAGCTGACGGCCGGGGCCATGGGCAACAATGTCGCCCTCTCCGGCGACGGCGGCTCGGGCACGCGGGTCGTCGTCAATCAGCAGAACACCAGCGACAGCGTCCAGGCCGCCCACTTCACCGCTTACGGCCAGGTGCAGGACGCCAAGACCACCTCGATCGCCGCCGGCAACAACTTCAACGCCGTCAACCAGGGCTACCTGCTCGACGCCACCACCAACCAGGGCAACCAGGCCTATGTGCGCGCCCAGGCCGAGAGCTCGGCCGCCAACTTCGGCTCCGGCTCGGCCGTGGCCAACGGGGTCGGCAACAACGCGGTCATGGGTGACATCGGCGGCGAGGTGATCGTCGACAACAGCCAGTTCAACGAGGGCGGCGGCATCGAGGCGGTGGCGGCCTACACCGGCGGCGAGGGCTATGACGGCCTGGCCTCGGCCAGCGCCAGCGGCAACGCGGCGGTCGGCTATGCCTGCGCCGACTGCTCGGGGCGCCTGACCGTGGCCAACAGCCAGACCAACACCACCGACATCGGGGCCACGGCGACCGCCACCCTCACCACCGGCCGCTCGATCTCCGGCGTCGCCAACGCGGTAGGCAACACCGCCACCTACTATGTCAGCCGGCCCGGCGAGTAAGGCCGCCCTGCCCTTGTCCCGCCTTGCGCCCGCCACGACGGGCGGCGCATGGTGCCCGACCTTTTGAGCCCTCGACCCGGAAAGCCTTGATGATCCGTCCCCTGCGCGGCGCCGCCGCGCTTCTCGCGGCCACCGCCCTTAGCGGCTGCGCCGTCCCCCACATGTCGATGCCCAAGCTTGGGGGGTTCGGGTTCGGACAGGACAAGGCGCCCGCCTCCGCCGGCCCGCTCAAGCTGGCCGCCGGCCAGTGGGCCCAGGCCCGCTCCGACGTCCCCGCCGATCCGGAGGTCCGCTTCGGCGCCCTGCCCAACGGCATGCGCTATGCGATCCGCAAGCAGTCGATCCCCCCCGGCCAGGCCGCCCTGCGCCTGCGCTTCGACGCCGGCTCCCTGCAGGAGACCGACGCCCAGGCCGGCCTCGCCCACGTCCTGGAGCACATGGCCTTCAACGGCTCGAAGAACGTGCCCGAGGGCGACATGGTCAAGATCCTGGAGCGCCTGGGCCTGGCCTTCGGGGCCGACACCAACGCCTCGACCGACCTCGACGAGACCGTCTACAAGCTCGACCTGCCCCGCACCGACGCCGAGACCCTCGACACCTCGCTGATGCTGCTGCGCGAGGCCGCCGGCAATCTCACCATCGACCAGGCCGCCGTCGATCGCGAGCGCGGCGTGGTGCTGTCTGAGGAACGCGCCCGCGACAATCCCGCCTCCCGCGTCTACCGCGCCCGCCAGGCCTTCCTGCTCAAGGACCAGCTGCCGCCCAGGCGCGACCCCATCGGCAAGGTCGAGGTGCTGCAGAACGCCCCAGCCGGCCTGATCAAGGACTATTACCAGCACTATTACCGCCCCGAGCGCGCGGTCCTGGTCGCCGCCGGCGATTTCGACCTCGACGCCATGGAAGCCAAGATCAAGGCGAAGTTCGGCGACTGGCAGCCCGCCGGTCCCGCCGGCCCCGATCCCGTCCTCGGTCCCGTCGCCCCGCGCGGCCCCGAGGCCAAGCTGGTGATCGAGGCCGGCGCGCCGCTCTCCCTGCAGCTCGCCTGGATCCACGGCCCCGACAACAGCCCCGACACCATCGCCAAGCGCCGCAGCGACCTGATCGAATATCTGGGCTTCCAGGTGCTGAACCGCCGCTTCTCCACCCTGTCGCGCGCGGCCGATCCGCCCTTCCTGGGGGCCGGCGCCTTCAAGCGCGACGAGTACGACGCCGCCGAACTGACCATGGTCACGGTCAACGCCGAGGCCAGCCGCTGGAAGGACGCGCTCACCGCCGCCGACCAGGAACAACGCCGCGCCATCCGCTTCGGCGTGCGCCAGGACGAGCTGGACCGCGAGATCGAAGAGGTCCGCGCCAACATCAAGGCCGACGCCGCCGGCGCCGCCACCCGCACCCCCGGCCAGCTGGCCAACGAGATCGCGGGCTCCCTCTCCGACAACGACGTGGTCACCAACCCGTCCCAGGACGCCGTCTTCTTCGAGCAGTCCGTGAAGGGTCTGAAGGCCGCCGAGGTCTCCGCCGCCCTGAAGGCCGCCTTCACCGGCGACGGCCCGCTGATCTTCATGACCTCCCCCAAGGAGATCGCCGGCGGCGAACCGGCCCTGCTGACGGCGCTCGACGCCTCCCGCAAGCTGGAGGTCACCCCGCCCACCGGCGCCACCGCCGTGGCCTGGCCCTATGGGACCTTCGGCGCGCCCGGCAAGGTCGCGGCCACCAAGGACGTCGCCGACCTCGACACCACCTTTGTCACCTTCGAGAACGGCGTCCGCCTCACTGTCAAGCCGACCCACTTCAAGGACGACGAGGTCCTGGTCCGCGTCAATGTCGGCGGCGGCCGGGTCGACATGCCCCGCGACCACCAGAGCGGCGCCTGGGCGGCCAGCACCTATGTCGAGGGCGGTCTCGCGAAGATCAGCGCCGAGGACATGGAGCGCGTGCTGGCCCGCCGCGTCTACGGCGCCCAGTTCAGCATCGGTGACGACGCCTTCGTCTTCTCCGGCGGCACCCGCCCCGACGACCTGGATATCCAGTTGCAGGTCCTGGCGGCCTATGTCGCCGAGCCCGGCTGGCGTCCCGAGGCCTTCGCCCGCCTGAAGACCGCCGGCAAGACCTTCCACGACCAGTACGAGTCCACCGACTCAGGCGTGCTCAGCCGCGACCTCGGCGGCCTG
>JAYVDG010000555.1:0-3532 GCA_043749525.1 Phenylobacterium sp. | reverse complement strand
GGCGCATGGGTCACGCGGGCGCGATCATCTCCGGCGGCAAGGGCGGCGCCGAGGACAAGATCGCCGCGATGGAGGCCGCGGGCATCCGCGTGTCACCGTCTCCGGCGAAACTGGGCGAAACCCTCCTTGAGGTGCTCAAGGGCGCCTAAAGGCACAATCAAGCGTAGGGCGGTCGCGCTCGGCTCCTCTTTTGAAGCTTCGCGGTCCCCACGGGAAAGCGGACGACATGGCCGACGATGCAGGTCTGATCAACGAGGTGCTCGCCGAGACCTCCTTCCTCTATGGCGGCAACGCCGCCTTCGTGGAGGACCTCTACGCGAAATGGGCGGCTGACCCCGCCCTGGTGGAGCCCTCGTGGCGCGCCTTCTTCGCCTCCCTGCAGGAACGCGCCGACGAGGTGAAGGCCGCCACGGCCAAGCCGGGCTGGACGCAGAAGTCCGCCCCCGCCGCGCGCCCTGACTGGCTCTCCGCCATCGACGGCCTCTGGCCGGCGGTAGAGGCCAAGGTCGGCGCCAAGGTGGCCGAGCGCGCCGCCCCCGCCGCCACCGCTGAATCCGTCCGCGCCGCGACCCTGGATTCCCTGCGCGCCATCATGATGATCCGCGCCTACCGGATGCGCGGCCACCTGCGGGCCAATCTGGACCCGCTTGGCATCGCCATCCCCGAGGGCGACGCCACCGAACTCGATCCCGCCTCCTACGGCTTCACCGAGGCCGACTACGACCGCTCGATCTTCCTGGACTTCGTATTGGGCCTGGAGACCGGGACCATCCGCGAGATCCTGGCGATCCTGCGCCGCACCTACTGCAACGACATCGGCGTGCAGTACATGCACATCTCCGACCCGGCTCAGAAGGCCTGGCTGCAGGAGCGCATCGAGGGCCGCGACAAGGAGATCAACTTCACCAAGGAGGGCAAGGTCGCCATCCTCAAGAAGCTGATCGAGGCCGAGGGCTTCGAGAAGTTCCTGCACAAGCGCTTCCCCGGCACCAAGCGGTTCGGCCTGGACGGCGGCGAGGCCATGGTCCCGGCGCTCGAGCAGATCATCAAGCGCGGCGGCGCGCTGGGCGTGAAGGACATCGTCATCGGCATGCCCCACCGGGGCCGCCTCAACGTCCTGGCCGCCGTGATGGCCAAGCCCTACCAGGTCATCTTCCACGAGTTCCAGGGCGGCTCCAGCCTGCCCTCGGACGTGGAAGGTTCCGGTGACGTGAAGTACCACATGGGCGCCTCCTCGGACCGCGCCTTCGACGGCAACAACGTCCACCTGTCGCTCACCGCCAACCCGTCGCACCTGGAGATCGTCAACCCGGTGGTGCTGGGCAAGGCCCGCGCCAAGCAGGCCTACACCCTGCGCGACGCCCCGGACTCCGGCCGCAACCACGTCCTGCCCCTGCTGATGCATGGGGACGCAGCCTTCGCTGGCCAGGGCGTGATCGCCGAATGCTTCACCATCTCGGGCGTGAAAGGCTACCGCACCGGCGGCACGATCCATTTCATCGTCAACAACCAGATCGGCTTCACCACGGCGCCGGCCTTCAGCCGCTCCTCGCCCTATCCGTCGGACGTGGCCCTGATGGTGGAGGCCCCGATCTTCCACGTGAACGGCGACGACCCCGAGGCCGTGGTTTTCGTCGCCAAGGTGGCCACCGAGTTCCGCCAGCAGTTCGGCAAGGACGTGGTCATCGACATGTTCTGCTACCGCCGGTTCGGTCACAACGAGGGTGACGACCCGACGATGACCTCGCCCTTGATGTACGCCAAGATCAAGGACCACCCCTCGACCCGCGAGCTCTATTCCCGCCAGCTGATCGGCGAGGGCGTGGCGACGGAGGACGACGTTGCGGCCTGGATGAAGGAATTCGACGACTTCCTCGACCAGGAGATGGAGTCCGGCAAGACCTACAAGGCCAACAAGGCCGACTGGCTGGACGGCAAGTGGGCGGGCCTGGCCCTGCCCGACGGCGACGACCGCCGCGGCGACACCAGCGTGCCTCTGCAGAAGCTGCTGGACCTGGGCAATCGGATCACCGCGATCCCGGAGACCCTGGACGCCCACAAGACCGTCAAGCGCGCCATCGACAACCGCCGCCACGCCATCGAGACCGGCGAGGGCCTGGACTGGGCCACCGGCGAGCACCTGGCCTTCGCCACCCTGCTGGACGAGGGCTTCCCCGTTCGCCTGGCCGGCCAGGACAGCGTGCGCGGCACCTTCGTGCAGCGCCACTGCGACCTGATCGACCAGACCACCGAGGCCCATTACCAGCCGCTCTCCAACCTGCGCCCCGGTCAGGCCCACTTCGAGGTGCTGGATAGCCCGCTCTCGGAAGAGGCTGTGCTGGGCTTTGAATACGGCTTCTCCCTGGCCGACCCCAAGACGCTGGTCCTCTGGGAAGGCCAGTTCGGCGACTTCGCCAACGGCGCCCAGGTGGTGATCGACCAGTTCATCTCGTCGGGTGAACGGAAATGGCTGCGCATGAGCGGCCTGGTTCTGCTCCTGCCCCACGGCTACGAAGGCCAGGGTCCGGAACACTCCTCGGCCCGTCTGGAGCGCTTCCTGCAACTGTGTGCCGAGGACAACCTCCAGGTCGTCAACTGCTCGACGCCGGCCAACTATTTCCACGTCCTGCGCCGCCAGATGCGCCGGGAGTTCCGCAAGCCCCTCGTCGTCATGACGCCCAAGTCGCTGCTGCGGCACAAGAAGGCGACGTCGCGGCTGGTGGACATGGCCGAGGGCTCGTCCTTCCACCGCGTCCTGCACGACGACGCCGAGCGCGGGGTCAACACCGCCACAAAGCTGGTGGAGCCCGATAAGATCCGCCGCGTCGTGCTGTGCTCGGGCAAGGTCTATTACGACCTGCTGGACGCGCGCGAGGAGAAGGGCGTCGACGACGTCTATCTGATGCGCCTGGAGCAGTTCTATCCGTGGCCGGTGAAGTCGCTGTCGACGGAACTGTCGCGTTTCCCCAACGCCGAACTGGTCTGGTGTCAGGAAGAGCCGAAGAACATGGGCGGCTGGACCTTCGTCGACCCGTGGCTGGAGCTCACCCTCGACCGCCTGAAGATCAAGGCCAAGCGCGCCCGCTATGTCGGCCGCCCGGCCTCGGCCTCCACCGCCGCCGGCCAGATGAGCCGGCACATGAAGGAACTGCAGACGTTCCTTGCTGAAGCCTTCGCCTAAACCGACCGCCCGAAAGAACAGGAAGAACCTCCCCAATGGCCGACATCATGACGCCCACGCTCGGCGAATCCGTCACCGAGGCGACAGTGGCGCGCTGGGCCAAGAAGCCCGGGGACGCGGTCCGCAAGGATGAGATCCTTGTCGAGCTCGAAACCGACAAGGTCAGCCTGGAAGTCGCCGCCCCCGCCGACGGGGTGCTGGATTCCATCAGCGCCGAGGAAGGCGCCACGGTCGAGCCCGGCGCGGTCCTGGGTCACGTGACCGAGGGCGCTGTCGCCGCCGCGCCGGCCAAGGCCGCGGCTCCGAAGGCCGAAGCCCCGAAGGCTGCCGCCGCGCCTGCCCCTGCGCCCG
>JAYVDG010000554.1:0-9559 GCA_043749525.1 Phenylobacterium sp. | reverse complement strand
CCCAGGACCACCAGCGCACCTTGCGGCCCGAGACCAGGTCCACCACCGGCGCGATGAGCAGAACGTCGCCGCGCATCAAGAGCTGGATGTAGGGGATCGAGACTCCGTGGAAGGTGTAGGACAGCGGCACGGTGAACAGTACGAACGCCGTGCACAGCCCCGACAGCATCGTCCACCTGGTGGGGAAGGGGATCGACAGCGGCCCCACCTGCACCTGGTTGGCCGACTTCCACCAGCCGGCGAACCAGATCCACAGGATGGTCGCGACCCCCGACAGGATCAGCGAAGCCGGCAGGATCTCCAGCCCGGTCAGCGGCCGTCCCAGCACCGCGTCCGGCGACGTCGCCATGTGCTTCGTCAGGATGATGTTTGGGATATAGAACAGCAGGTAGAGGAGGGTGATGACCTCCAACGGCACGGCGCGTTTCATCGCGGTCGCCTCCTCAAGAGGTCTGGATCAGAACCTCGTCGCCTTGGACGACGAAGCCTGTGTCGAGGTCGACCGCCGTGCCGATGGCGCGGACATAGTCGATCACCTGGGTGAAGCGCGGATCGCCGGCCTTCAGCACTTCGGGCTGGGCCTGGCGGTTGATGAAGGCCGGCAGGTAACCCACCGATCTGATCGTTCCATCGGAGATCACCGCCTTGGCGATCAGGGTCATGCGGGCGTCGGGCGGGAAGTTGTAGAGGCTGTCGAAGTCCGGCTCCCAGCCGGGCGCCAGCACTTGGATCTCCTTGAAGCCCTTGCTGGCCGCATGCTCAGGGGTCATCCGCAGGTCGACGGCGAAGTTGCCCAGCGAATAGAAGATCGCCTTGCCGCGATAGACCTCGATCCCTTTGAGGATATGGGCGTGGTGGCCGAGGATCAGGTCGGCGCCGGCGTCGATGGCTGCGTGCGCCACCTCGCGCTGGTAGTCGGCCAGGACCGCGGGCACGAAGTGTATGCCCCAGTGCAGGGAGACCACCACCACGTCGGCCTGCGCCTTGGCCTTGGCGATGTCGTCGAGCAGGGCGGCCAGGTCGCCGCGGTGCGCATAGGTGTGGACCCGGGCCGGAGTGCCCGGCTGGTCGTGCTCGATCTGCTCATAGATCGTGTGGGCCCGCAGGGGCGCGCAGCCGGGCCGGTCGGCCTTGGCCCAGTAGCTCATCGGCAGGATCGAGGAATAGGCCAGGGTCGCCACCCGGGTTCCGCGGACCTCCTGGATGACGGGCTTGCGCGCCGCGTCGATATTGGCGCCCACCCCCACCACATTGAGGTCGGCGGCCTGCAGGTTGGCGATGGTGTCGAAGAAGCCTTCCTTGCCCCAGTCCATGCAGTGGTTGCCGGCGAAGGACACCAGGTTGAACCCGGCGGCCTTCATGGCGTGGGCGGCCTTGATCGTGGAGCGGTGGGTGTGGCGGGCCTGGGGCAGGCGTGAGCCGCCCTCGGTGATGTTGCACTCCAGCTGGCAAAAAGCGATGTCGGCCTGGCGCAGGGTCGCCGCGGCGAGTTCGAAACACTGCGCGGGATCGTCCCGGTCGGGCGCCACGTCGCCGGCCGCCAGGAGAAGGATGTCGCCCATGTCTCTCCCCGCCGATCCGCCATTTCTTCGCGCGGATAAATTGTACGTCTTGCGTCGTATCTAACGCGAGACGTCGGGGCATGGGAAGGGTGAAAGCGCTTTCATTGCGCGAACGCGTCAGGGCTAAGTGGTCGCCGGTTAACCCGCCCGACGCGTCGGAATTGAAAAAGCGCAACAAAAAGGGAGGCCCCAAGCGGGACCTCCCTTCCTGTACGCATACTGGAGGTCTGGTCGGGGCTTAGCGGAAGAGGCTGAGCAGGCCCGACGAAGAGCTGTTGGCGATCGACAGTGCCTGCACGCCAAGCTGTTGCTTGGTCTGCAGCGAGGTCAGTCGCGCGCTTTCCTTGGCCAGGTCGGCGTCGACGAGGTTACCCACACCGGCGTCGATGGAGTCTTGCAGCTTGCTGACGAAGGTCATGTGGGCGCCGAGCGACTTGGAGCCCGTACCCATCTTCGACAGAGCGGTCGACACGTTGCCGATGGCGGTGCTGACGTCGGTGATCATCTGCGCCGCGGCCGTTTGGGTGCCGATCGACGAGGTGGTCGACAGACCGATGCCCGACAGCGAAAGGTCTTGCGACTGGACGGTGATCTTGGACGTGCCGTCGTCGTTGGCCAGGGCCGCGATGGTGGTGCCGCCGCTCTTGATCATGTTCACCCCGTTGAAGGTGGCGTTAGTGACCGACTTCGTCACTTGGTCGCGCAGGGCCTTGAAGTCTTCGTTCAGGGCGCCGCGCGAGGCGGTGTCGAGGCTGGAGTCGGAGGCCGCCAAAGCCTTTTCCTTCATTTGCAGGAGCAGGTCGGACACGGCTTCGCCGCCGGCCATGGCGACGTCCACGGTCGATTGCGAGCGTTGCAGGGAGTCCTTCACGGCGTTCAGGGAGCCGGACGTCGCGCGTTGGTTCTGGGCGATGGCCCAGATGGCGCCGTTGTCCTTCGCCGAAGCGATCTTCTTACCGGTGTTGATCCGGTTCTGAACCGTCATCAGCTCAGAGCTGGTCTGGTTCAGATTCTGCAGGGCAACCATGGCCCCGACGTTAGTGTTGACGCTATTCGGCATCGTAGAAAACCCCACTTTTAGGTTTCGTTCACCGTTTTGGTGACCGCAAGCATTTTTGCTCTGTGACCTTTGTAGGGGACCAGGGTTCGTGAATCGTTACGTGAAGATTTCCGAGTCATGAATCATGGGAATACTCTGGCTGTTCCTTAATCTTGATTCACCAAGAGTCATAACGAACGGCGACAAGAGTCTAGGGGGCGGCGGGACTGCGGCCCATGACTCTTGGCCGATTCAGCGTGACTCTGCCTCGCCGACGAGGACGCGGCCGTTAAGAACGTCGGTCGGTGGGCGCGGTCCATTTTGTCGCACCCGCCCGCGAAAATTCTTATTTGAAGAGGGCTAGAGGCCGGAAAAGTCCGCTGGACGCTTCTCGCGGAAGGCCGCCAAGGCCTCCAGATTGGCGGGGCCGGCCTCTAGGCTGTCGAATACGGCGGTCTCTCTTAGTCTTGCGGCGCGCACCGTTTCGAACCGGGCCGTGATCAGCAGCTGCTTGGTGGCCACAAGGGAGGCGATGGGATTGGGGGCGATCAGGGCCGCGGCCTGCAGGGCGCGATCCAGCACCTTGCCCGGCGCGCTGACCTCGCGGGCCAGGCCGTAGGCGACGGCGGTCGGTGCATCCACCCAGCGGCCGGTATAGAGCACCTCGGCGGTGTTGGCCCAGCCGATCAGCGCCGGCAGCAGGACGGTGCTCCCGGCCTCCGCCGTGACCCCCAGGGTGACGAAGGGCGCACGCAGCCGGCCCGTGGGGTCGATGA
The DNA here is from genome assembly GCA_043749525.1 of Phenylobacterium sp. Classification (GTDB taxonomy): domain Bacteria; phylum Pseudomonadota; class Alphaproteobacteria; order Caulobacterales; family Caulobacteraceae; genus Phenylobacterium. The sequence continues at coordinate 6,182 of JAYVDG010000554.1, read as the reverse complement.
ACACCAGGTCGCAATAGGGCAGCACGGTCAGGCCGATGCCGACCCCCAGCCCGTTCACCGCGGCGATCAGTGGCTTGGGGAAGCTTTCCAGCGCCTCCATGAACGGTACGAAGCCGTGGCGCTCGCCCTTGGGATAGACCGGGCGGTCGGCCATCTCGGCCAGGTCCTGGCCGGCGCAGAAGGCCCGACCCTCGCCGGTGAGGATGACGACGGCCACGCCGGGATCGTCGGCGGCGTCCATCAGGGCGATGGCGCAGGCGTCGTAGAGCGCGTCGTTCATGGAGTTCAGCTGGGCGGGCCGGTTCAGGGTCAGGATGCGCACCCGGCCCTCATCGGCGATCTTCAGGACGGGTTCGCTCATGCGTCGATCCTTTCCACCCGCTCGGGATGGCCCGACCAGTTCCAGGCCATGGTCGGCCGCGACACCCCCAGCATCATGCCCCCCAGGCTGGGCGGGTGCAGCCAGAGCTGGTCGGAGTTCAGGGCAGGGGGCCGCGCGTCCGGCCGGTCGATGGTGATGCCCGCGCCGTTCGCGGCGCAGGCGCGCTCGATGGCGCCCATGTCGGAGGCCTCGCCGAAGCCCATATAGAAGCCGGCGCCCTCGCGGGCCTGATAGCGGCCCAGGGTCTTGTCGGGGGCCGTGGCGGTGATCACCTCGAACCGGTGCAGCTTGCCGGCCTCGAACAGGGTCAGCACGCCCGTGTAGCCAAAGGCTTCCGACGTGATGGTGGTGAAGGTCGCGGGATCCAGGCCGAAGGCGTCGGAGATCTGCTTCACGGCGCCCGCCTGGTCGGCGGCCAGCACCGTGGCCTCATAGAGGAAGTCCACCAGGCCGGCGGGCTTGCGCTCGGCGCGCTCGGAGATCACGAAGGCGATGGGGGCGTTCTCGATGGTCAGGGTCAGATAGTGCCGCCCATCCTCGGCCCGGTGCACGGCGCCGTGGGCGCGTGCGGTCTCCGCCACCTGGCCCGGATCGGGGGACGCCGCGCCCGCGGCGAAGAGGTGCGCCCGGCCGCGCCGCTTCAAGGCGGTCTTCACCGCCCCCGCCCCGTCGGGCTCCAGCAGTTCGATATCCGAGGTCCCCAGCCGCAGGGTCAGCCGTTTGGCCGCCAGACCGGACAGGGTGTCGCGCGAGACCTCCTCTGCGCCCAGCAAGGTCTTCCACTTGGCGGCGGTGGCTTCTATGTTGGGCGTGGCCAACAGGACGCGGTCGATTTCGGTGAGCATGGCGCGAGCTTCCGCCCTCCGCTCCCGCCGCGCAAGTTGCCCCAACGGCGCCCTCGCCTGCGCGCCTGCGCGGAGTTAGGGTGCGCCATGGCCTCGTCTCAGAAAGGCCGCCCACCGAGGACGCGTAATTCCATGAAGGTCGAACGGCTTGCCCCCGTCGTCACGTCGCTGCTGCCCAGCAACCACCCCTATCTCAATGGGGCCTGGACGCCGCTGCACGAGGAGGTCAACGCCACCGACCTGGAGGTGATCTCCGGCGCCATCCCCACCGACCTCGACGGCGTCTACCTGCGCAACACCGAAAACCAGGTGCAGCAGCCGTTGGGCCGCTTCCATCCCTTCGACGGCGACGGGATGATCCACCAGATCGATTTCAAGGGCGGCCAGGCCAGCTACCGCAACCGCTTCGTCCGCACGCGCGGCTTCGAGGCCGAGCAGGAGGCGGCCGGTTCGCTGTGGGGCGGCCTGGCCGATCCCGTCCAGTTGGCCAAGCGGCCCGGCTGGGGCGCGCATGGCTCGCTCAAGGATAGCTCCTCCACCGACGTCGTGGTCCACGCCGGCAAGGCGCTGTCGACCTTCTACCAGTGCGGGGAGGGCTACCGCCTCGATCCGCTCACCCTGGAGCAGGAGGGCCTGGAGAGCTGGGTGCCCATCGACGGCATCAGCGCCCACCCCAAGGTGGACGAGGCCACCGGCGAGCTGATGTTCTTCAACTACTCCAAGCACGCCCCCTACATGCACTATGGCGTGGTCGGACCCGACAACCGGCTGAAGACCTACATCCCCATCCCGCTGGCAGGCCCGCGCCTGCCGCACGACATGGCCTTCACCACCAACTACTCGATCCTCAACGACCTGCCGGTGTTCTGGGACGCCAAGCTGCTGGAGCGGAACATCCACGCGGTGCGGATGCACGAAAACATCCCCTCGCGCTTCGCCATCGTCCCGCGCCACGGCGGCGACATCCGTTGGTTCGAGGCCGCGCCGACCTACGTCCTGCACTGGCTGAACGCCTATGAGGAGGGCGACGAGATCGTCCTCGACGGCTACTTCCAGGAAGATCCGACCCCGGAGCCGAACAAGGACGCGCCGCCCGGCTTCGAGCACATGATGGCCTATCTCGACGAGTCCCGGTTCAAGCCCAAGCTACATCGCTGGCGCTTCAACCTGAAGACCGGCGAGACCACCGAGGGCCACCTCGACGACCGCATCCTGGAATTCGGCATGATCAACGCCCGCTATGCCGGGCGGAAGTACCGCTACGCCTATTCCACGGTGGCCGAGGTGGGCTGGTTCCTGTTCCGCGGCTTCGTGAAGCACGACCTGGAGACGGGAGAGAGCAGCGAGTTCATCCTGCCCGAGGGCGTCTATGCCAGCGAGGCGCCCTTCTGCCCGCGCATCGGCGCGGTGGACGAGGACGACGGTTATCTGGTCAGCTTCCTTACCGACGAGACCGCCGGGACCTCGGAGTGCATCCTGCTGGACGCCAAGGACATCGCCGTCGGCCCGGTCTGCCGCATTCGCCTGCCGCACAAGCTGTGCAGCGGCACCCATGCGGTCTGGGCGCCGCGGGATATGTTGGCGGGCTAAATTCCTCCCCCAGCGCGAAGCACGTTTCGGGGGAGGGGGACCGGGCAGCGGTGGAGGGGGCTAGGACTGCGGCGATCCAACGGGCCAAACCCCCTCCGTCTCGCGGTCTTCGCCCGCGATCCACCTCCCCCGAAACGGCCTGCGGCCTGGGGGAGGAATTACGCGGTCGGCGCTTCCCGCAGCGGATAGTCCACCACCACCGCGAACCCGTCGGTCCGCGCCACCACGGAATGCTTTGACCCCGCCGGGACGATGGCCGCCGTGCCGGGGCCGGCGATGGCTGTGACGCCGTCGATGGTGACCTCCAGTTCGCCCTCGATGATCTGCCAGACCTCCTCCTGCGGATGTCCGTGCTCATGGATCGAGGACCCGGCCGTGAACCGCCAGTGGGCGAAGCTCATCTGCGGGCTGTCGAAATAGCGCCCCAGCCAGCCGGGTCGGCGCTCGTGGACGGGCAGGGCGTCGGTATCGACAAAGGGCGTGGCGAGGGCCTTCTTAGGCGGAGGCGGCGACCTTCTTCGGCGGCATGGGCACGAACCCCGAGGTGCGCGCCACATAGGCCTCGTAGTCGGGCCGCTTGCGGCGCATACGGCCCTCTACGGTGGGCACGCCGCTCCACTTGGTGAGCAGGAAGGTGATCAGGATCGGACCGACGATGGAGAGTGCGCCCACCAGGCCGGTGTCGGCGGCGATCAGGTAGAGGCCCCACCACGTGCAGGCGTCGCCGAAGTAGTTGGGGTGGCGGGTATAGCGCCACAGGCCGGTGTCCAGCACCTTGCCGTTGTTGGCGGCATTGGCCTTGAACTTCATCAGCTGCCAGTCGCCGAGGCTCTCGAAGGCGATGCCCACCACGGCCAGCGCCACGCCGGCCCAGGCCAGGCCGCCCAGGCCGGTGGTGGCGTGCACCTGGCCCAGCTGCACAGGCAGGCAGACCACGAACTGCAGCGGCATCTGCAGGGCGAAGACCAGCAGCAGGGAGGCCTTGGCGTAGCCCCAGCCGCGCTCCAGCTTGGCCTTGCCCATCATGGTGGCATAGCGGCGGTCGGCGCCGTGCTTGCGCCAGCGCCACAGCAGGTAGATCCCCAGCCGCAGCCCCCAGATGGCGCAGAGCCCGGTCAGCAGGGCCGCGTGCGGCCCGCGCCCGCCGGTGATGGCGTAGCTGGTCCAGGCCATCACCACCATGCCGAGCGGCCACCAGCTGTCGATGAAGCTGGGGTCCTGGATGCGGATCGAATAGAGCCAGAGCCCGATGAAGAGGGCGATGGAGACCCCGGCGTTCAGCAGCAGGAGTTGGGCGATGTCCATGGGTGTCAGCGTCCGGTGGTGACTTGGGTGGCGGTGAGCATCTTGGCCATGCTGCGTTCCAGGGCCTTGGGATCTCGGGCGAGCGAGGCGCGCACCTCGATGGCCATGCGGTCGGTGTCCAGCTCGTCGATGCCCCGGCGGATGGCGGCGAGCCCCACCTTGGCGATGTCGGCGGGGTCTTCCTTGGCGCCGGCCACGTGGGCGGCCATGCGGGTGTCCACCGAGCCGACGATCAGGGCGGTGACGGTGGTCCCCTGGCCGGCCAGCTCGGCGCGGATGCAGGTGGCCGCCGCGCGGCCCGCGAACTTCGACGGGCTGTAGCCGCCCATGGCCGGCACGGCCACCATCCCGCCGGAGGACAACACGTTGCAGATCGCCCCGCCGCCGTTCCTCGCCAGGATGGGCGCGAAGGCGCGGGCCACGGTGAGGGGCCCGAAATAGTTGACCTCCATCTCATCGCGGGCGGCGTTCAGATCGGGGGCGGTCATCAGGGTCTGGTTGTGAAAGGCCCCGGCGTTGTTGATCAGGATCGAGACGTCGCCACAGGCTTTTGCCGCCGCCGCGATCTGCTCGGGCTTGGTGACATCCAGTTCCAGGGGCACGGCCCGCCCCGGCGCCTCGGCCGCCAGGTGCGCGGCGGCGCCGGCCTCGCGGGCGCCGACATAGACCTTGGCCGCGCCGGCGGCGAGCAGGGCGCGCACGAAGGCCTCGCCGATGCCGCGATTGCCGCCGGTGACCAGGGCGACGCTGTCTTTCAATTCCATGGGATCAGGCGCCGTAGATCAGGTCATCGGGGGTCTTGCGGCCCCGCACCAGAACCGTGGCGTCCGGGGCGATGATCCCGCGGCCCCAGGTCTCGGCCATGGGCATCTCGTGGTTCCATTCCCAGACCATGCGGCGAGCCGCGATGCGCCAGGTCCCGTCACGTTTCTCGAACCGATCGACGGCGCGGGCCAGGGTCAGGGTGTCGAATTTCTCGCCGTCCTTCTTCAGCCGGGCGAAGGCCAGGATGTGGCTCTCGACGTCGGCCCTGTCGCCATCGAGGGCGATCAGCAAATTGGTGGTGGTGTGGGTCATGATCCCGCCGCGCGGCAAGATCGGCGCGATGCCGGCGATGTAGTCCTTGGCCGACCCGCTGAAGGTGCCGCCGTGATCCTCGGTGGCGTCGTCGTGATAGCAGGCCGTCAACAGGGCGATGTCGGCGCGGTCCACCGCACGGCAGTAGCTGGCCAGCACCTCGGTGATCGCCTGCTTGTCCAGCAGGGCCTGGATTTCAGGGGCGTGGCTCACAGCGCCACCCGGTCGATGAGGGCGTCCACCCAGGCCGAGCGCGGATTGCCGGCCTTCTGGGACTCCATCACCCCCATGTCGACATAGTCGCGCCAGCCGATGATCAGGTCGCCGCTGAACTCGATCACGCCCGCATAGGGCGCAGCCACTAGGCCGCCGTCCTTGGAGAGGTATTCGTCGACCCCCTCCACGAACAGCCGGTCGCCGTTCTCGGCATAGTCGAACATCCGCCAGCGGACCTCGCTGATCTGGCTCTTGAAGTTCTCCAGGAACTTTCGCGCCTTGACCTTCCCCTTCAGCGGTGGGGCGACGCTGGCGGCGTAGTGCCAGACGATGTCCTCGTGCATGTGGGCGAGCGCCCCGTCGACATCGCCCTTGGACCAGGCGGCGATCAGGGCCTTCATGACCTCCAGCTTGGCGCTCACAGGCCCACCACCAGGCTGACGGTGGTGGTGGTGGAGCCACCGATGTTCAGGGTCTGGACGGTCTTGGCGCCCTCCACCTGATAGTCGCCCGCCTTGCCAGTCACCTGCTTGTAAGCGTCGAGCGTCATGCGCACCCCGGTGGCGCCCACCGGGTGGCCGCCGCCGATCAGGCCGCCGGAGGGGTTGATAGGCAGGCGGCCGCCGATCTCGATGGAGCCGTCCTCCACCGCCTTCCAGGCCTCGCCGGGCGCGGTCAGGCCCAGGTGCTCGATGGCCATGTATTCGGTGGTGGTGAAGCAGTCGTGGGTTTCCACCGCATGGATTTGGCTGAGGTCGTCGATCCCG
>JAYVDG010000553.1:0-3546 GCA_043749525.1 Phenylobacterium sp. | reverse complement strand
CAGGGTAGGTGGGGGGGAATCATGGCAGTTTGCCGCCATGTCCAGTCCCCCCGGCCTTCCCGAGTTCGATCTGCCGATGATCTTCGCCGACAAGGTGGTGGGCCTGGGCTTCCAGTCCGGGGTGGCCCTGGCGGCCAATGTCTCCAACACCACCGGCGTCACCGAGGTGGTGAAGTCCGGCTTCCTGATCCTCAGTCCCGAGGGGATGCTGGAGCTGCGCAGTCAGGTCGACCAGCTGCTGGGCGAGCTGGAGCGGCGCTGCTTGATGAACCTCAAGCCCGACAAGCTGGACGGTTAGAAAGCCTTATCGTCCAAAGGCTTGCGCGGCCTGCGACAATCGCGCGCCCGCCGTAAGGCCCGTTTTAAGTCGCAGGCCCGACCCTGAGCCCATGACGCCTGCCGACAGGGCGGGTTCACGTGGGGCTACCGATGACCATGACGACGAAGGGGGCGCGCCGACGCCTCGCGACGCTGGGCCTTGGCTTGGGCGCCGGGCTCCTGAGCCAGCCGGCCTGCGCGCAGGACAGCGCCTGGACGCTCGCGGCCACCTATACCGCCGATGTCGCGGGCCCGGTCTCGGGCGGCGTTTCGCAGGCCGGCAAGTTCCTCGACAACCTGCTGATCGAGGGCGACCTCGACCTGGACAAGGCGCTCGGCTGGACCGGCGCCACCGCCCATGTCTCGCTGCTGAACAACTCAGGCGGCGCCCCCAACGACATCGCCGGGACCCTGCAGGGGATCGACAACATCGAGGTCGCCCGACCCCGCGCCAAGATCTATGAGGCCTGGGCGCAGCAGGACTTCGGCCGCGCCTCGGTGCGCGTCGGCATCTATGACCTGAACAGCGAATTCTACACCACAGACGCGGCGGGCCAGCTGATCTCGCCGGCCTTCGGCATCGGCTCGGAGCTGGCGGCCACCGGCCCCAACGGCCCCTCGATCTTTCCGTCGACGGCGCTGGCGCTGCGGTTCCGGCTCACGCCCAGCGACGCGACCTACGTCCAGGCCGCGGCGCTCAACGCCAATGCCGGGGGCCATCGGCGACCCCGACGGCGTCGACACCGCGTTCGACGACGGCGCCCTGCTGATCGCCGAGGCCGCCCGGACTCGGCGCTGTCCTTCGGGGTGGCCTATGGCGGCCTTTCGACCAAGTTCCAGCAGACCCTGGCGGCCGGCGGCGTTTCGGCGGAAACCTCCGAGTCGACCCTTGAGCTGACCTATGCCGACAAGGTCGCCCCGCGCCTGACTCTGCAGCCCAGCGTCCAGTACGTGATCCATCCCGGCGGCGACCGCGACGCCGACCCGGCCCTGGTCCTCGCGCTTCGCGTGTCCATCGACTTGTAACCACTTCCCGTTAACCAGGATTCCGACTCACCGGCGCGCGGCCGGCCAAGGACTGATTTGATGAGCTTCATTTCCAATCTTCGCATTTCCGCCAAGGTCATGATCATCGTCGCCATGCTGCTCAGCCTGACGGCCGGCATGACCGCGTTTGCGGTGATCAAGGCCGACGAGATGGCCGCCGCCACCAAGCGCCTGGTGGCCGATCCGGTGAAGGGCAACTCGCTCGCCGCCCGCGTGGACAGCGCCTTCACCCGCATGCACCAGCTGGCCTACGAAAGCGTGGTGGAGACCGACGACGCCAAGCTGCCGGAGCTGCAGAAGGAGTTCGACGGCCAGGCCGCCGAGGTGCGCGCCGCCCTGAAGGATATGAAGCCGCTGATGGAGGGCGAGCACGTCGCCCCCTACAAGGTGCTGACCGACAGCATCGACGCCTATGTCGCCCTGGATAAGGAGCTCGCCGACCAACGCGCCATCCACCTGCTGTTTGACTGCGAGAGCACCCTGCAGGACAAGATGAAGCTTGTCTTCGACAGGGCCCAGGCCGCTGTCACCCTGCTCACCAAGCAGCAGCAGGCCGACATCGACCAATCGGCCGTCGACGCGGCCAGGGACGGCCAAGCGGTGTTCTGGTGGCTGATCGGCGCCGGGGGCACGGGCGCCCTGCTGCTGGGGGCGCTGGCCGTCTACATCTCGCGCAAGGAAATCGCCGGGCCCATCGCGGGCATGACCCAGGCCATGGAGAAGCTCGCCGGCGGCGAGCTCACCACCCATGTCTCAGGCAAGGAACGCCGCGACGAGATCGGCGCCATGGCGCGCGCGGTCCAGGTGTTCAAGGAGAACGGCCTGGCGCTCACCACCGCCGAGGCCGAGAAGGTCCGCATGGAGGCCCAGAGCGCCGACGAGCGCCAGCGCGCCGAGGCCGAACGCGCCGCGCTCGCCGCCGAGCAGCAGCATGTGGTGACCTCCGTCGCCGAGGGCCTGTCGCGCCTCTCCGACGGCGACCTGCTGCACCGGCTGCCCGACGACTTCCCCGCCGCCTATGTGAAGCTGCGCGACGACTTCAATCGCGCCATGAGCGGGCTGGAGGAGGCCATGCTGGTGATCTCCGCCAATGCCTCCAGCATGCAGAACGGGGCGGGCGAGATCTCCGGCGCCGCCGACGACCTGTCGCGCCGCACCGAACAACAGGCCGCCAGCCTGGAAGAAACCGCCGCCGCCCTCGACGAGATCACCGTCACGGTGAAGAAGTCCGCCGCCGGCGCCGAACAGGCCAATGAGGTCGTCAACGCCGCCCGCGGCGACGCCGAACGCTCGGGCGTGGTGGTCAACGAGGCCGTCGAGGCCATGGGCGAGATCGCGTCTTCGTCCAAGCAGATCAGCCAGATCATCGGCGTCATCGATGAGATCGCCTTCCAGACCAATCTGCTGGCGCTCAACGCCGGGGTCGAGGCCGCCCGCGCCGGCGACGCCGGTCGTGGTTTCGCCGTCGTCGCCTCCGAGGTGCGGGCGCTCGCCCAGCGCTCGGCCGAAGCGGCCAAGGAGATCAAGACCCTGATCGCCGCCTCCACCCGTCAGGTGGAAAGCGGCGTGCGTCTCGTCGGCGAGACCGGCATGGCGCTGGCGGGCATCGTCAACAAGGTCAGCGAGATCTCGGGCCTGGTCTCGGAGATCGCCGCCTCATCCCAGGAACAGGCCACCGGCCTCAACCAAGTCAACGCCGCGGTCAACCAGATGGACCAGGTGACCCAGCAGAACGCGGCCATGGTGGAACAGTCCACCGCCGCCAGCCACAGCCTGTCGCAGGAAGCCCAGGAGCTGAACCGCCTGGTGGCCCGCTTCAAGACCAGCGGCGCGGCCCAGGCGCCCCAGACCGCCCGGCGTGCGCCGCCGGCTGCGTCTCGCGCTCCCGCGTCCTCCTACGCCCCGCGTCCGCAAATGCGCGCCACCTCCCAGGTGGCCCAGCGTCCAGCCGACGACAGCTGGGAAGAATTCTGAACTCTTTGACCAGAGCCCTTTCAAACGGATCGGACGAATTGATCCGATCCTAAAGGGCTCGCGAGATTCGACCCGCAACCTCCTCCTTGGCGGTTCGTCAGTAAGGCCCTCCTCCTCCCCGCTTCGGCGCTAGGCGATTCACACATCTCTGAGGCTCCATCCCTTGGCGATGGATCGGAGGTATTCGAGCCCGTGGCGGAAGGTGAT
>JAYVDG010000552.1:0-9573 GCA_043749525.1 Phenylobacterium sp. | reverse complement strand
CCAATGGCGACGCCCTGGTGCGGCTCGCGGGCGGGGAGACCCTGCGTCTCAGCCGCCGCCATCGGGAGGCCCTAAAGATCCATCTCCGCCTCTGACAGTTCAGCCCGCGGTTGGTGGCGTCCGGCGCTGTGGCGGGGGAGCTTCCCCGCGAGTGGGGAGGTGAGTCATGGGGTTCAGATCGAGTGCGTTGACCGTCGGCCTGGTCCTCGCGGGAGCCTGGCTGACGCCCGGCCCTTCACGGGCCGCCCCGTCGGCCGCCTCTGCCGCCGCTGACTGTTGCGGTGTGATCAGCCCGGCGGGCGACCGACTGCTCTCGCTGCTGGATGGCTTGCAGGTCGAGACCCATTGGCTCGCCGGAGACGCCATCGACTGGCGGACGGGAAATCCAAAGCCAGGGACGCGCGGCCTCACCAGCCACTGCAGCGCCTTCGCCGCCGCGGTGGCGCAGAGGTTCGGCGCCTATCTGCTGCGGCCGCCGGAGCATGGCCAGGTCCTGCTGGCCAACGCTCAGGCCGCGTGGCTGGCGGGCGACGCGGGGCGTGCGGCGGGATGGTCGCCCCTGGACGGGGCGGTCGCCGCGCAGTCGGCGGCCAATGCCGGGGCCCTGGTGGTGATCAGCTATCGCAGCGCCAATCCCAGGACGCCCGGCCACATCGCGGTGGTGCGGCCTGCGCGACAGACCCTAGGCGAGGTCACCCGCTCCGGGCCTATGATCACCCAGGCGGGTCAGCAGAATTTCAACGCAACGCGGGCCGAGACCGGCTTTCACGCCCACCGCGCCGCCTGGCCTGGCGGCGTCGCCTACTACGCCTTTACCCCGCCGCGGTGAGCGGGCCTACTCCGCCGCCAGCGCCATCGGCGCGTGCTGCGGACCCCGGATCAGCTTGCCGGGCATCTCGCCAGTGGCTTCGCCGTTCTCGAAGGTGACCAGGCCGTCGACGATGGTGGCGACATAGCCCTGGGCGCGCTGGATCAGGCGGCGGCCCTGGGCGGGCAGGTCGAAGGCCATCTCCGGCGCGAGGATCGCCAGCTTCTCGAAGTCGATGAGGTTGAGGTCGGCCTTCATGCCGGGCGCGAGCGTGCCGCGGTCGTGCAGACCGTAAAGCCGGGCGGTGTCGCGGGTCTGCATGGAGACCACCTTTTCCAACGACAGGCGCTCGCCGCGCGAGCGGTCGCGGACCCAGTGGGTCAACATGTAGGTGGGGAAGCTGGCGTCGCAGATCACCCCGCAATGGGCGCCGCCGTCCGACAGGCTGAGCACCGTGTTGGGGTGGTTCATCATCTCGTGGATATGGTCGAAGTTGAACTCCGCATAGTTCAGCAGCGGCAGGTAGATGTAGCCGCGGCCGTCCTTCTCCATGAGCATGTCGTAGACGATGGCGTCGGGCGATTGGCCGGTGGTCTTGGCGAGGTGGGCGATGGAGTCCTCGGCGCGGGGCTCGTAGTCCAGGCCGCTCTCGTGCTCCAGGCGGAACATGCGGTCGAAGCCTTGCGTCAGGATCATGCCGATGGCGCCCATCGACTTGGAGGGTTCGGCCAGGATCTGGGCGCGCACGGTGGCGTCGCGCAGGTGGACGATGCGCTCGGCGAAGGGCAGGGCGGAGAGCTGCCGATAGGTCTCACGGCCGATGAAGGGGTGCACCGTGCTCTGCCAGCCCAGCACCATGCCGGTGGGACGGCAAGCGATCTGGGCGGTGATCTGGGCGCCCTGCGCGCGGGCCTCTTCGGTCAGTTGCAGCAGGCGGCGCCAGCCGTCGGCCTTCACCGGTGACTGCAGCAGGCCGTAGGTGACCGGCACGCCGGTCTCGGCCGACAGCGCCCGCATCCAGTTAAACTCGTCCTCGGCGGGCGCCATGTCCGAGGCCATCTCGAACACCCCGTGGCCGGCCAGGCCCATGGCCCGGCCGATGCCCAGCAGTTCGTCCTCGGCGGCGAAGGTGCCGGGGACCGGCTCGCCGTCCTTGGCCAGGTGCAGCATGGTGCGGGAGGTGGAGAAGCCCAGGGCTCCGGCGGCGACGCCCTCGCCGACGATGCGGGACATTTCAGCGATGTCTTCGGCGGTGGCGGGCTCGTTGTGCGCGCCGCGCTCGCCCATGACATAGGCCCGCACCGCGCCGTGCGGCACCTGGGTCGCCACATCGATCACCCGGGGCTGGCCCTCCAGGCTGTTCAGATATTCCGGGAAGGTCTCCCAGGTCCACTTGATGCCTTCGGAGAGGGCGGCGCCGGGGATGTCCTCGACGCCTTCCATCAGCTCGATCAGCCAGGCGTGGCGGTCGGGGCGGACCGGGGCGAAGCCGACGCCGCAATTGCCCATCACCGCTGTGGTCACGCCGTGCCAGCTGGACGGGGCCAGATAGGGGTCCCAGGTCACCTGACCGTCATAGTGGGTGTGGATGTCGACCCAGCCGGGGGTGACGATCAGGCCGCCGGCGTCGATCTCGCGGCGTCCGCCCTGCGTGATCTTTCCAATGGCTGTGATCTTGCCGTTGTCGATGGCGATGTCGGCCAGGAAGGCCGGGGTCTCGGCGCCGTCCACCACGCGCCCGTTTCGGATCACCAGATCATGCATCGTCCGCCCTCGGTCGAGGTACTACGCAGACGTCATTCCGGCCGCGCCTGCGGACCCAACTTCAGGCAGCATGAACCCAAGTTGCGCGGCCGGAAAGTATGACCCCACGTCAGGCGGCTTCGAGGGTCGCCTTCAGGATCTGGGCGCCCTGGGCCATCATCGGACCCATGGTGTCGGCCGCCGCATGGGGCAGGACGTCGGCGATCCAGACGAAGCGGCAACGGCCTTCGCCGGCCGGGAACACCTGGTTCGACGCGCTGTGCTGGGTCAGGCGCGGGCTGGCGACGCTGTAGGCGAAGCGGCGCTGGTCGTGGTCGACGGTGATGATAGTCTCCTCCGCCGTCATGCCGTTGCCGAAGGTGACGGTGCGGACATCGTCCTTCAGCACCGTGTCGATGACGAAGCCCGGGACGAGCCTGGTGTGCAGGGCGCCGACGTCGGCGATGGCGGCCCAGACCTTGTCGGCAGGAGCCTCGATGATGACTTCCTTGTGGATGGTGGCCATGGGGGTCTCTCCTTGGGTTGAAGCGAGTGCGACCATGGGCGGATGCGCGACCTTCGTCTGGCCGATTTCGGACATCATCACCTCGCCATGGAACCGACACCTCGGTGAAGGATTTTCGGCCCGCCGCGCTTTCGCCGGCCGACGGATGCGACCATGAAACCTTCGATCCTGCTGCTGACGTTCGGACTGCTGGCCGCGCCTGTGGCGGCCCTGGCCGCTGACGCCGCGCTACTCGAGCGCGCCTTCGGCAATACGGTGGTCTCCACCTATCCGGATGGCCGCACGGCCTTGCTGTGGCTGACGAAGGACGGGACCTATGCCGCCAAGGGCCGGCATCGCACGCCGTCGAGCGGGTCCTGGAGCCTGAAGGCCGACAAGGTCTGCTTGAAACAGGCCAAGCCTGCGTCCGTCCCGTTCCGCTACTGCACGGCCCTGCCGTCCGGTGCGAGCTGGAAGGCCAAGGCGGTCACCGGGGAGCCGATCACCGTGAGGATCGTGAAGGGGATCGCATCCTAGAGCATTTTTGGGGTCAGATGGAATCATCTGACCGTTCAAAAAGGCACTAAATTCAAAGATGTAGGGAGAATCGGGCGGATTAACCGGACTCCACTTAACCCTGACGCGCTCTAGCCGATCAGTGCTGAGCCAGTACGACGCCCATCAGCACGGCGACGTACTGCAGAGCCGCGCCGCCCACCACGTGGCCGTGCCAGATGGCGCGGCGGAACCGCAGTTTCTCCAGCAGGTAGAAGACGGCGCCGGTGGAATAGATCGCGCCGCCGAGCGCCAGCAGCAGCAGGGCGACCCAAGAAAGGCCGTCCACCATCGGCTTGATGGCCACCAACACCAGCCAGCCCAGCGCCAGGTAGAGTCCGACCCAGAAGCGGCGGCCCAGGCCCGGCAGGAACAGCTTTCCGAAGATGCCCAGCGCCGCCAGCGACCACACCGCCGTGGTCATGGCGATGGACCAGGCGCCGGTCAGGTTCTGGGTCGTGAAAGGGGTGTAGGAGCCGGCGATCATCAGGAAGATGCCGGCATGGTCGAAGCGGCGCAGCAGCGGCCGCCAGGTCGGCTTGGCGAAGTTGTAGGCGGTGGAAAGGCCCAGCATCGCCACCATGGCCACGCTGTAGACCGCCACCGCCGCCACCTGCCCCAGGCTGCCGATCTTCACCGACAGGCCCAGCAGGATACCGCCGCCGACAAGGGCCAGGGTCAGGCCGGTGATGTGCACCACGAGGTCGGCGCATTTGGCGGCGGGGGTCGGATAGTGGCGGGGCGGAAGCATGACCTCACCATATCTGCGGCCTGTGTCGCGTCTATGACCAATCTTGACCCGCATCCCCTGCGACAAGTTCGCTCGTGAGGCCGGTGGCGCTCCGCGCCGTCGAGAATCCCAATAGCCTGGGTCACCGACCCGCTACGCCGATCAGGATCTAGATGCCAGACCCGGACGCCCCGACATTTCCCCCCGATGTCCGCCGTCACGTCGTCCGCCTCGCCGGCGACTTCTTCCTGAACGGCGCTCAGATCATCACCACGGCCATCGACACCGACCTGGTCACCGGGATGATCTTTCTGGCCATCGTGCGGGCCAATGTCCGCCATCTGCTGGAGGACCCGGGGCTGTCGCTGACCTATTTCGAGCCCGGCGACAGGCCCTCGGAGGCGTTCCGTAGGCCCGTCAGCGTCTACGCCATCGCCCGGGAGCTGCGGCTGCCCTACGAGACCGTGCGCCGCCATATCCGCAAGCTGCTGGCCAAGGGCCTGTGCGAACGGGGCGGCGACGGCGGGGTAGTGTTTCCGCTGGAGGTCAATGACCGGCCCGAGGTGCGCCAGGCGGTGGAGACCAACTTCCACGCCACGATCCGCTACGCCCAGACCCTGGCGGATGTCGGGCTGGCGCCCACCTGCGGCCCGGCGCCGGACGCCGCGGCCCGGGCGCCCTATATGCCGCGCGAAGTGGTTCGGCTGTCGAGCGACTACTTCCTCAACACCGTCGAGCTGCTCACCACCAACCTGAACCTGGAACTGGTGGAAGGGCTGATGTTCCTGGCCATCATCCGGGCCAACACCCTGCACCTGACGCTGGACCCGGCCTTGGCGGCCACCTTCAGCGGCGTCGACGAGATTCCGCCCGACGCCCTGCGCCGCAGCGTTAGCGTCTATGCGCTCGCCCGCGACCTACGGCTGCCCTACGAGACCGCCCGGCGTCACGGCGGCAAGCTGCTGGACCTGGGCTTTTGCGAGCGGGCGCACGACCGGGGTCTGGTGGTGCCGAGCCACGTCCACGCCCGCGAGGACTTCAAGGCCGGGGTCGAGGACTACGGTCGGATCACCCAGGCCTTCGTCAATTCCCTGGCCAGCGCAGGCCTGGTCCTCAGCTAGGCGCCGTCCGGGTTTGAGAGGGTGAGGCGATCGGAGCTATGGCGCGGGGCCGTCGAACCCCCTAAGGCCGGGGCATGACCAGTCCCCCGGCCGCCGCCCATATCACCGTCCAGCACAACGGCACGGGGATCGCCCTGCGCGTGGCGGCCATGGCCTGCATGGCGGGCCTCGCGGCCCTGGTGAAGTGGTGCTCCAGCCGGGGCGTGCCAGTGCTGGAGATCATCTTCTTCCGCAACGCCTTCGCCTTCATTCCGGTGCTAATCTACATCAGCCGCACCAGCGGCTTCTCGGTGCTGAAGACCAAGCGCCCCCTGGGCCACCTGATGCGGTCCACCGTGGGCCTGACCGGCATGGTCTGCGGGTTCACGGCGGTCAGCCTGCTGCCGCTGACGGAGTCCACCGCGCTCTCGTTTTCCGCCCCGCTGTTCATGACCGCGATGTCGGCGGTGATCCTGAAGGAGACGGTGGGCGTCCACCGCTGGGGCGCCGTCGTGGTGGGGCTGATCGGCGTGCTGATCATGATCCACCCCGACCCCAGCCACATGGCGGTGAAGGGGACGGTCTTCGCCCTGGTGGCGGCCGTCGGTTCGGCCGGCGCCATGATCGCCATCCGCGAGATCGGCCGCACCGAGCCCGGCGCCACCATCGTGTTCTATTTCACCCTGGCCGGCATGGTGCTGGGGCTGGCCAGCCTGCCCTTCGGCTGGGTGATCCCGGACAAGGGGACGCTGGCCCTGCTGATCCTGGCGGGCCTGATCGGCGGGACCGGGCAGCTGTTCCTCACCGAGGCCATCCGCCGCGCGCCTGTCGCCGTGGTGGCGCCCTTCGACTACACTCAGCTTGTCTGGGCCACGATCATCGGCTTCCTGGTCTGGGGCGAGACCCCGCGCCTGGCCACCCTGACGGGCGCCCTGGTTGTAGCCGGCAGCAGCATCTACATCCTGCTGCGCGAGACCCGCCGCTTCCGCGCGAGGTGAGGTTTCGACTGCGCGCGCCCGACACCGGTCTTGCAGAAACCCTGCGTTGACAGACCGGCGGTACGGGAAGATTCTGACACTCAAGTCAGGTTCCCTCGAGGGCCTTCGGCGCTCGGGACCGGCTCCAGGTCAGATGGAGGCCAGGCATGATCAGGACAGCATCGATGGCGGGTGCCTTGGCGCTGGCCTTTTGCGCGGGATCGGCCCAGGCCGCGGTGACGGTGATCGGCGGCGGCATGGCCCAGGCCTGCTCCCAGGCGGCGGTTGATGGCGAGAGCGACTTCAAGTTCCAGCAGCTCTGCACCGACGCCCTGGACGGCGAGTTCCTCACCCCTCGCGACCGGGCCGGCACCCTGGTCAATCGCGGCGTCTTGAAGCTGCGGCGCGGCGCCTATCCGGAAGCGACCCAGGATTTCGACCACGCTGTGAAGCTACAGCCCGGCATGGGCGAGGCCTATGTGAACCGCGGCGCCGCGGCGATCGGCCAGCGCCGCTATGCCGACAGCCTGCCCGACATCAACAAGGGCCTCGAGCTGGGGGTGCAGGAGCCGGCCAAGGCCTACTATAACCGCGCCCTGGCCTATGAGGGGATGGAAGACGCCAAGTCGGCCTATTTCGACTACCAGAAGGCTCTGGAAATGCAGCCGGAGTGGGCGGCGCCGCGCGAGCAGCTGACCCGGTTCAGCGTTTCGCACCGCTAGGGACCCAAGGCCGGGCGCCACGCGTTTGACAGGCTGAGATGCGCATCCTGTTCACAGTCCTGATCCTATCGGCCGCCTGCGCCGGGCCCGCCTTGGCGCAGGACCCGACCCTCAACGCCCGCTACGAGGCGATGTGGCAGCAGCAGCAGGCGACAGACCGCATGGCGCAGCAACGCGCGGTGGACCTGGACAACGAGGTCGGCGCGCTGGACGCCCGCTTTCAGACTGAGACCCGGTTGCGGGACCTGGAAGCTCAGCGCCCCGCGCCGCGTCTTTCCACGACGGACGCCGCCAAGGCTGCGCCGGCGACAGTTTTGCCCTCCAACATCGACGCCTGGATGGCGGAGTCCAACGCCCGCGTCCGCGCGGCCGCGGCGAACCGCCGGTAGCAAGCGTCACAATTGAGACTTGTCCGCGTCGCGTGCGCGCGGAATAACGAGATGGCTACCCATGGTGGTAGCGCATCGCGTTCAGAGTCCCGGGGGGGAACTTCATGTTTCGAATGTTGTTGGTCGCGCTTTGCGCGCTGTTGTTCGCTGCGCCGGCCATCGCCGCCGCGCCGCCGATAGAGGCCTACGGCCGCCTTCCGACCCTCGAGCAGGTGCTGGTCTCGCCCGACGGGACCAAGCTGGCCTATGTCTGTCCGGAAGGCGAGAGCCGCAAGATCATGGTTCAGAACCTGGCGGACGGCAAAACCCTGGCCGCCGTCGGCGTGGGCAATGAGAAGCTGCGGGACCTGATGTGGGTGGGCAGCGGCCACGTGGCCTTCTCCACCTCCACCACCTCGCGAATCCGCAGCAACAGCTCCTTGATCGAATTCACCGGCCGCAACGAGATCTGGCAGACCCGAGTCTACGACATCGATAAGCACACCTTCCAGCTGGTGCTGGACAAGACCCCGGGCGTGGGGAACTTCACCAATGGCGGGGTGCGGGTTCGCACCGCCGAGGGCGTGCCCAGCATCTATGCCGTCGGCATGCGGATCAGCGGGGTCGAGGACTATCAGAGCCTCTACCGGGTCGACATCCTGGGCGGGCCCACCCGCCTGCTCGATTCAGGTCCCAGCGTCGGCAACATCACCACCCACTGGGTGCTCGACGCCGCCGGCGCGACCGTCGCCCGCACCGAGTACGACCGGAAGAGCGGCGCCTGGCGCCTGCTCGTGAAGGTGGGCCCCAAGTGGTATCCGGTGCTGACAGAGGACGCGCCCCTCGACGAGCCCTGGGTCGAGGGCCTGGGCGCCGAGCCCGACACCCTGATCGTGGGACGGGTTGAGGACGGTGACAACGTCTATCGCCTGCTGTCCCTGAAGACCGGCAAGCTGGGCGAGCCGATCGAGCTCAAGCACGGCCTGAAGACCTTCATCTTCGACAACGTGACCCTTCGCGCCATCGGCGTGGTGGAGAACGACGTCGACGAAACCATGACCTTCTACGCGCCGGAGGACCAAGCCAACTGGAACAAACTCAAGCGCGCCTTCCCCGGCGAGCGGGTCACCGTGGAGAGCTGGTCCGACACCCGCAAACAGGTGGTGGTCAAGGTACAGGGGCCGAAGACCGGCGCCGCCTACGTGTTCGTGGACCTGGCCGCCGGCCGCGCCTCGATGGTGGACGACATCCAGGCGGGGCTGGGCCCCGACGAGATCGCCACCAAGAGCATGATCACCTACAAGGCCGCCGACGGCCTGGAAATCCCGGCGGTCCTGACCCTGCCCAAGGGCCGGCCGGCCAAGAACCTGCCCCTGGTGGTGATGCCGCACGGCGGGCCGGAAAGTTCCGACAGCCTGGACTTCGACTGGTGGAGCCAGGCCCTGGCGTCCCGGGGCTACGCGGTCCTACAGCCCAACTTCCGGGGCTCGGACAACTATGGGCCGAGCTTCACGGCGGCGGGCCATGGCCAATGGGGCCGCAAGATGCAGACCGACCTCTCCGACGGGGTCAGCCATCTGGCGGTCACCGGTGTCATCGATCCCAAGCGGGTCTGCATCGCCGGCGCCAGCTATGGCGGCTATGCGGCCCTGGCCGGCGTGGCCCTGCAGCCGAACGTCTACCGTTGCGCCGTGGCGGTGTCGGGCATCTCCGATCTCCACCGCTTCCTGATGTGGAAACGCGGCAATCTCGGCGGCGGGCGCAACGACGCCCTGCGCTACTGGCATCGCTTCATGGGCGTGGAGAACAACGACGAGAGCGTGCTCGACGCCTACTCCCCGGCGCTCCAGGCCAAGGCGGTCAAGTCGCCGGTCCTGCTGATCCACGGCAAGGACGACCTGGTGGTGCCCTATGAGCAGAGCCAGTTCATGGCCGACGTCCTGACCGCCGCAGGCAAGCCGGTGCAGCTGGTCACCCTCAACGCCGAGGACCACTGGCTGTCGCGGGGCGCTACCCGGATGCAGATGCTGCGGGCCACCGTGACCTTCCTCGAAAAGGCCAATCC
>JAYVDG010000551.1:0-9576 GCA_043749525.1 Phenylobacterium sp. | reverse complement strand
GGATGTGGCTGGTGGAGCGGTAGTTGCGCTCCAGGCGCACCACGGTGGCGCCCGGGAAGTCGCGTTCGAAGCGCAGGATGTTGTCCACCTCGGCGCCGCGCCAGCCATAGATCGACTGGTCATCGTCGCCCACACAGCAGACGTTCTGGCTGGCCTGGCCCAGCAGGCGCAGCCACAGGTACTGGGCGACGTTGGTGTCCTGGTACTCGTCCACCAGGATGTAGCGGAACCGGCGGTGGAACTCGGCCAGCACCTCTGGCTGGCTCATGAAGATGGTCAGGTTGTGCAGCAGCAGGTCGCCGAAGTCGCAGGCGTTCAGCACCCGCAGGCGCTCCTGGTACAGGCGGTAGAGGGCCTGGCCCTTGCCGGCGGCGAACTCGCGGCCTTCTTTGGCGGGCAGGCGGTCCGGCGTCCAGCCGCGGTTCTTCCAGTGATCGATCAGCCCGGCCAGCGTCTTGGGCGTCCAGCGCTTGGCGTCGACGTTCTCGGCCTCCAGCACCTGCTTGATCAGGCGCTCCTGGTCGTCGGTGTCGAGGATGGTGAAGTTCGACTTCAGCCCCACCAGCTCGGCGTGCCGGCGCAGCACCTGCGCGGCCACGGAGTGGAAGGTGCCCAGCCAGCGCAGGCCCTCGGCCTGGGGCCCGATGATGGCGGTGATCCGCTCGCGCATCTCGCGCGCGGCCTTGTTGGTGAAGGTCACCACCAACAGTTCCCACGGCTTGGCCCGGCCGGTGGCCAGGATGTGGGCCAGCCGGGTGGTCAGCACCCGGGTCTTGCCGGTGCCCGCCCCGGCCAGCACCAGGACCGGGCCCTCGGTGGCCTCGACAGCGGCCCGCTGCTCGGGGTTCAGCCCCTCCAGATAGTCGGGGCCATGCACCCGCGCGAGATCGCTGATCCGCGGAGCGGGGAGGGGGGAGTCTTCAAACGAGTCATAGGACGACATTGGAACATATGTAGCACATCGGCCCGCCGACTTAAGGGCCCGCACGCCGCGATCTGGTCCAAGGAACCGTGACCACTGAGGTTCGTTGTCTTCCCGACTTTAAACCTGGGAGGCTGAAATGGCTGAGAACTCTGGAAACGGCTCGACACCGGTCCTGGCCTTCATCGTCGGAGGCCTGCTGGTGGTCGTCGCGGTGATCGCCTTCATGATGTATTCGGGCGGCTCGTTCGGCCAGTCCAAAAGCCTGGACGTGAACATCAAAGCGCCGGACATCTCCGCCCCCGCCAAGCCGGCCGGCTAGTCATGGCCCAGAGCTCCAATGGAAGCGGCCCTTGGTTGGCCTTCCTGGTGGGCGGTCTGATCGTGGCCGTCGCCGTGATCGGCTACTTCGTCTATGCGGGCCGCCAGGCGGCGCCCGACATCGCCAAGGGGGTCAATATCGACGTGACCCTGCCCAAGATGCCCGAGGGCCCCAAGCTGCCCGACGCGCCGATCCCGGTGCCGAAATAACGCCATGAGCCTGGAAGATGACCCGCCGCCCGGCAAGATCCCCACCATCATCTGGGCGGGACTGGCGGTCGTGGTCGTCGTCCTGTTCGTGGTGCTCGTGCGCGTGCTGAACCCGCCTGGAATAGGGTAGGGCGCTCAGCCCTGCGCGAAGGTCAGGGCCGCCACGCGGCAGGCCGACGCCAGGGGACGCTCGCCGCGTGTTTCGTCCAGGCGGGCGATCAGGCCGGCCAGGCTCAGCGCCTGATCCTGCGCCATCTCCTCCAGCACCGTCCAGAACTCGGGTTCCAGCGCCATGGAGGTGGCGTGGCCGGCGAGCAGGATCGAGCGTTTACGCAATCTGGGCATTTGCACCCTTAGTCTCAGGCCGAACGTCGTCGATGCAACAGTTTTTGGCCTGATGCGCGCCGATGAAAAAGAGGGCTTGCCAAAAAATGACGCCAGCGTCATCTTTAATCCGAACATGGTTTGAAAGGTCCCGCCCATGACCACCGCCGTTGTCGATGTGCGCTACTCCACCCAGCCGATGCCCAAGCCCGCCCTGCAATGGCGCGTGGCTCTGAAGGCCCTGGGCCGTCTGCTGAACGACAAGGAGGCCACCGACCAGGTGTTCGAGATCATGCGGGCCCTGAACGGCACGTCGACTCGGGACGGCTATCTGAAGCTGCTGACCACGCCGCAGGGCGGGCGCATCGCCTATGAGCGGCCCGAGCTGGAAGAGAAGCTGATGGACGACGCCTGGCTCGACGCCTTCGCGCCGGGCACCGTCGGCGCCGCCTATCGCGACTTCATCCGCACCGAGCAGCTGTCGGCCGAGGGGCTGGCCGAGATCAGCCGGGAGGGCGCGCAGGGCGTCGACCTGCAACATCCCTATGCCTGGATGGGCCGCCGCACCCGCGACGTGCACGACATCTGGCACATCCTGTCGGGCTATCACCGCGACGGCCTGGGCGAGGCCTGCCTGGTGGCCTTCTCCTACGCCCAGACCGGCGGCCTCGGCTGGGCCCTGATCGGGGTCGGCGCCGCGATCCGTTTGCGCAAGGGCGACCAGCCCTACGCCAAGGCGATCTGGCAGGGCTATACGCGCGGCAAGGCCGCCGCCTGGCTGCTGGGCGAGGACTATGAGCGGCTGCTCCACGAACCGCTGGAGGCCGCCCGCAAGCGCCTGAACATCACCCCGGCGACCCGCTACATCGCCATCCCGCCAGAGGCTCGCGACTGGAGCCCCGAGCAACTGGCGATAGCCGCCTAGCTCTTGCTCTAGGACCTCGGTCGGGCGCATCCTTTTCGAAACTAAGGGATGGACGCCATGGAAGAGCCCAAGCGCGGACTTGGCGAGGCGATCGCGGCTCTGGGTCGCCTGCGCGCCACCGGCGACACCAAGCATGTCTTTGAGATCACCCGGGCGCTGGGCTCCAACAAGCCGCCCGTCGGATACGCCCGCCTGCTGACCACGCCCCAGGGCGGCCGCCTGGCCTATGAGCGGGTGGAGCTGTGCCAGCGGTTCGGCGACGACGCCTGGCTGGGTAGCTTCGCGCCGGGCACGGTGGGCGCGGCCTATCGCGACTTCATCACCCGCAACAACATCTCCGCCGCCGGTCTCGCCGACGCCAGCGAGCGCGCCGCCGTGGGCCAGCCGCAGTACAAGCACCCGCATGCCTGGTACGGCCGCCGCAACCGCGACATCCACGATGTCTGGCACGTCCTGACCGGCTACGGGACCGACGGGCTGGGGGAGGGGTGCGTGGTGGCCTTCTCCTACGCCCAGACCGGCAGCCTGGGTCTGGCCTTCATCGCCCTGCACGTGGCGCGGATCGGCAAGCAAAGTCGTCCTGATTTGCCGTTCTTCGCCGCCGTCTGGCGCGCCTACCTGGCCGGCCGCCGCGCGTCCTGGCTGCCGGCCGAGGACTATGAGCGGCTGTTCGCCGAGCCGCTGGAGTCGGCCCGGGCTCGGCTGGGGATCAGCCCGCCGGACACCTACCGCCAGATCCTGCGGGCCTTCGCGCCACAGATGGCCGCGGCCTGACCAAAACCACAGTCATCCCCGGGCTTGTCCCGGGGATCCATGATCTCCGCCTCGCCGCAGGACACGCGGACCAGGCCGAAGACGTTTGCTGCATCACGGAGATCATGGGTGGCCGGGACAAGCCCGGCCATGACGATCAAAGGGTGAAAGGGAGGGGGCTTACTCCTCGCGCTTGGCCCCATCCAACAGCCTTACGACCTTCGCCGCCTCGGCCTTCTCGACGGCTTTCTCGCCCTTGGTGCGGCCGAACTTGGCGCGGTTGGCGGTGGCCTGGGACTTGGCGTCCTGGTTGGCGCGGGCCTTCTTGGCCTTGTTGAAATTGACGATGTCGTTCATCGCGCCGCCGACTCCCGGGGCTGGATGACCACGGTGGACTCCAGGTGCAGCGGCCGCTCAATGGGGATGGCGTAGGGCGCGCGGCCGGGGAAGACGCAGTTCTGCATGGAGAGCTCGCGGCGCAGGAGCCAACGGGTGGTCGCCTGACCCTGGGCCTTGCAGGCCACGCCCACGGCCCAGGCCGGATAGGCCTTGGCGACGGGCCAGGCGAAGCCCATGGCCGGGCCGGCGGCCACCGCCTCGACGGCGGGCGTCACCGCCTCGCCACGCGACGCGAAGCTCAGACGGTCGGGCTGGACCAGGCGCAGGGCGAAGCCGCCCCGCCCCTGGTCATCGCCGCCGAGCGACAGGCCCGGGATGCGGGCGGTGATCGTCGTGTCGAACTCGATCCGCTGGCCTGCGGTGGCGGCGGGCCGCACCGTAACCCTGGTCACCTCGCGGGCCACGTAGATCAGCTCGGGCTTGGAATTGACGATCCAGTCGATGTCGAGGGTCAGCACGCCCGAGCCGTCCACCTGGCCCTGGAACCGGGTGGCTCGTACGAAATAGGTCAGGCCCTTCATGGCCCAGCCGTCGGCCACCACCTCGTCCCCCAGCCGTACCTGCGGCCACGCCCAGAACAGACCGCGATCCTCGAGATGGTCGGCGGGGAGGTCCTCGGTCAGGACCGTGCCGTCCGGGGCGTAGAGCGGATGGACATAGTTCAGACGGCCGGGCTCGGTGGGGTCGTTGGTCCGGGTCCGATAGACCAGCACCGTGCGGCCGTTGGCGGTGAGGGTGACGCTGTCGGGCACCAGCTTGGCGTCGATGGCCGCCTGGGCGGTCCCGGCGGCGCCCAGTAGGAGCAGGGCGGTGAGGGCGGCGGCGAGCTTGTTCATGGGACCAGCCTAGCTTCCCTCGCGTCCTCGCGCACCTTCCGGGACATGAAACTTTGGAAAGCCGCAAGCCATGAAACTTGGCCGTGGCCTCGGGTGTTTGACCCTCACACCACCCACCAGGAGACGAACATGATCCAGACGTCAGACATTCGCGAGCACATGGAAGTTGTCGGCTCCGACGGCGGCCATGTGGGCAAGGTCGACCACGTGCTGGGCGCCGACATCGAATTGTCCAAGATGGACCTCGGCTCGGGCCTCAAGCACCACCTGATCCCGCTGACCTGGGTCGAGCAGGTCGCTGACGAGAAGGTCCAGCTCAGCCTGACCAAGGACGCCGCCAAGGCGGCTTGGCGCGAGAAGCACTAACGACCTTCCAGGTCTTCCTTCCGGAAGGCCGCGAACAGCGGCGCGGCGAGTCCCTCGATGCGGGGCTCGCCGTCGCCGCGCCAAAGGGTGCAGACGACCGCGGCCAGCACCGCCCCGGCGTCTACCAGATGCACGGCGGCGTCCCGAACCGCGCCGCCGGTGGAAATCACGTCCTCGATCATCACCACGCACCGGCCCTTGACCTACGAGCCCTCGACGGCGAGGCAGGTCCCGTAGGTCTCGGCCTGTTTGCGCACGAAGGCGGCCGGGAGGCCGCTCAGCAAGGACATGGCCGTGGCGATGGGCACGCCGCCCAGTTCGACCCCGGCCAGCACTTCGGTATCCGCGGGCAACAGCGGGATCATCGCTTCAGCCACCCGCCTTAGCAGGGCCGGGTCGGCCTCGAAGCGGTACTTGTCGAAATACTCCGTCGCCACCGTTCCCGACCGCAGGACGAACGATCCCTGCAGCCGGCCGACGGCGTCGATATCGGCCGCAAGGACGCGCTTTGCCCGGGCGTCCATGCCTATTTCAGCGAGGCGCAGAAGCGCTGGATGCGCCCGCAGGCGTCCTCCAGCACGTCATTGCTGGTGGCGTAGCTGATGCGGAAGAACGGCGAGAGGCCGAAGGCTGCGCCGAACACCACCGAGACGCCCTCCTGCTCCAGCAGCTCGACGGCGAAGTCGCCGTCGCTGCTGATCACCTTGCCGCTGGGCGCCGTCTTGCCGATCAGCTTCTCCACCGACGGATAGACGTAGAAGGCGCCTTCCGGGGTGGGGCAGAGCAGGCCGCTGGCCTGGTTCAGCATGGAGACCACCAGGTCGCGGCGCTGTTCGAACAGCTTGGCGTTGGGCTTGATGAAGTCCTGCGGACCGTTCAGCGCCTCCACCGCCGCCCATTGCGAGATGGACGACGGGTTGGACGTCGTCTGGCTCATGACCTTGGCCATGGACTTGATCAGGGCCTCGGGACCGGCGGCGTAGCCGATCCGCCAGCCGGTCATGGCGTAGGCCTTGGAGACTCCGTTCATGGTGAGCGTGCGCTCGTAGAGCGCCGGCTCCACCTGGGCGATGGTCCAGAACTGGAAGTCACCGAACACCAGGTGCTCGTACATGTCGTCGGTGAGGATCCAGACGTGCGGGTGGCGCAGCAGGACGTCAGCGATAGCCCGCAGCTCGGCCTTGGTATAGGCCGCGCCCGACGGGTTGGACGGCGAGTTCAGGAACACCCACTTGGTGCGCGGCGTAATGGCGGCTTCCAGGTCGGCGGGCTGCAGCTTGAAGCCCTTGTCGGCGGTGGTCGGCACTGCCTTGGGCTCGCCACCGGCCAGCAGGACGATGTCCCAATAGCTCACCCAATAGGGCGTGGGGATGATCACCTCGTCCCCGGGGTTCAGGGTGGAGATCATGGCGTTCCAGATTACCGGCTTGCCGCCCGGCGAGACGTTCACCTGGGAAGTCTTGTACGTCAGGCCATTCTCGCGCTGGAACTTGGCGACGATGGCTTCCTTCAGCTCCACAATGCCGTCGACGTTGGTGTACTTGGTCTTGCCGTCGCGGATCGCCTTGATGGCGGCTTCCTTGATGTTGTCCGGCGTATCGAAGTCGGGCTCGCCCGCGGCCAGGGAAATCACATTCCGGCCCTGGGCTTTGAGTTCGCGGGCTTTCGCGTCCGCCGCCAGGGTGGCGGAGGGCTTAACGCGGGACAGCGCGGCGGATTCAAGCGACATGGCGGGGTAACTCCCGGTCGAAGGGTTTAAAGGAACGGGGCGGGGTGTAGCCGAAGGGCGCGCGCAGGCAAAGCCGCGAACCGCCAGGAACGGCCATTCCTTGGACCCGTTTGCCCCAAGGTCACAGGAGCCGCCATGAAACCCGCCCTGATCGCCGTGCTTTCGGTGCTGTCGCTCGCCGCCTGCCAGCGCCGGGCCGAGGGGCCGCCGCCGCCGCCGCCCATCGGTGGCCCGCTGCCCGCGCCGCCGCAACCGGCCCCGCCGCCCGCCCCGACTCAGGCCTCCTTCATCGGCCGCTGGGCCGCCACCGCCGACCTCTGCGCCAAGGGCGCCTGGGTGTTCGAGGCCGACAAGGTCTCCACAGCGGGCGAGGTGGGCTGCGCCTTCAAGACCGTGACGACGACGGCCACCGGCTATCACATCGACGCCACCTGCACCGCCGAAGGGCCGCCGACCGCCCAGGTCTTCACCCTGACCTTCCTCAAGGCGACGCCGCCGGCCATGACCGTGACCGGTGGGCCGTGGGCCGCGCCGGTGACCCTGCATATCTGCGCGGGCTGAAGCCGTCTTGACCGACAAGCGGCGATAGGCGAGGGCAGGCCATGCGCCGCCTCTTCCGCTTCCTGACCGAGATGGACGCCCAGGCGTGGCGGACCATCGCCGTGTCCTTCGTGCTGTTCGGCGGCGTGGGGATCGTCTTCCTGTTCGGCTCCCAGGTGCTGGGCTTCAACGGCGAGGCCACGGTCGAGCAGTGGCTCGGCGCGGCCAGCGGGCCCTGGGCCCTGCCGACGGCGGTGGCGGCCTTCGCGATTCTGGCTTTCATCGGCGTGCCGCAGTTCATGCTGATCGCGGCCGCCGTGGTGGCTTTCGGGCCCTGGACCGGCTTCGCCTACAGCTGGATCGGCACCATGGTGTCCTCGCTGGTAGGCTTCTATCTGGGCCGGTTCGCCGGGGCCAAGGCGCTGGCCACCATCTCCGGCGAGAGCATGCAGCGGTTCATGGGCCTAGTGGGCCGCAACGGCTTCCTGGCCAGCCTGATTGTACGGCTTGTGCCCTCGGCGCCCTTTATCGTCGTCAACATGGCCGCGGGCGTGACGCCGATGCGCGTCTTCCAGTTCGCGGCCGGCACCGCTATCGGCATCGTGCCGAAGATCGCGCTCACCGCCTTCGCCGGCAATTCCATCGTCCAGGCGATGAAGGGTGGCAGCCTGAAGCATATCGGCTGGCTGGTGGCCATCGCCGCCCTCTGGATCGCCATCGGCTGGTTCGCCCGGCGCTGGCTTAAGTCGCGGGAAGCCGAGAAGTCATGATCAAGCTTTATTCCTTCCCGGGCACTATCAGCCTGGCCGTCCACATCGCCCTGGAGGAGGCTGGCGCCGACTACGAGCTGGTGAAGGTCGACTTCATGACCAACGAGCAGCGCAGTCCTGAATACCTCGCCATCAATCCCAAGAGTCGGGTGCCGGCCCTGGCGACCGAGCGCGGGGTGCTGACCGAGGCCCCGGCCCTGATGACCTATGTGGCCCAGGCCTTCCCGGAGGCGAAGCTGGCGCCCCTGGACGATGCCTTCGCCTTCGCCCAGGTGCAGGCCTTCAACACCTATCTTTGCTCCTGGGTGCACCCGGCCGCTGCCCACCGCCATCGCGGCTATCGCTGGGCCGACGACCCGGCCGCCATCGCCGAGATGCGCCGCAAGGCGCCCGAGGTGTTCGCCGACGGGATGGCGGTGATCGAGGCCGAATTGCTGCGCGGCCCCTGGGTGATGGGGGAGGCCTATTCGATCTGCGACCCCTATCTCTTCACGGTCGCGGGATGGCTGCCGCGCGACGGGATCGACATGGCGCGCTTCCCAAGGATCGCCGAGCACTTAGCGCGGATGGGCGAGCGGCCCGCCGTGAGGAAGGTTCTTGCGCAACTAGCCGCCTGAGGGCCGTCCGGCGCAAGACTCTTGCGGTGAAGCCGCAGATTCTATAGATCATCTCCCCATGCACTCGCATCTGCACAGCCAGCTTCTTCTTACGCTGGGGCTTAGTCGCCCCTGGGCGCCCCTTTAGGCTGCGCATCTTCGCGGCCGGGCGCTTCAGGGGATGACCCCGACGCCTGAGCCTTCTAAAACACCCCGCGAAGAATGAAGTGATCCCATGACCGTATCCCCCGCCGATCAGGCCCCCTCCGCCAACGACACCGTTCGCAAGGAAAGCGACCGCGTCATCGTCTTCGACACCACCATGCGCGACGGCGAGCAGTCGCCCGGTGCGTCCATGTCGCTGGACGAGAAGCTGGAACTGGCCAAGATCCTCGAAGAGATGAAGGTCGACGTCATCGAGGCCGGCTTCCCGATCGCCTCCAACGGCGACTTCGAAGCGGTCCGCAAGATTTCCGAGATCGTCACCGAGAGCACCATCTGCGGCCTGGCCCGCGCCGGCATGGCCGACATCGAGCGCGCCGCCGAGGCGATCCGCCCGGCCAAGCGCGGCCGCATCCACACCTTCCTGTCCACCAGCCCCAGCCACCGCGACCACATCCTGCGCGCCAGCCAGGAAGACATCCTGGAGATGATCACCAAGTCGGTGACCCACGCCCGCAACCTGTGCGACGACGTCGAATGGTCGGCCCAGGACGCCACCCGCACCGAGCAGGACTTCCTGCGCCGCTGCGTGGACGCCGCCATCAAGGCCGGCGCCGGCACGGTGAACCTGCCCGACACGGTGGGCTATTCGTATCCCAGCGAATACGCCGACATCTTCCGCGACATCCTGGAACACGTGGACGGCGCCGACCGCATCATCCT
>JAYVDG010000550.1:0-3551 GCA_043749525.1 Phenylobacterium sp. | reverse complement strand
GTCACCAGGGCCACGTCTTCAATGACGGCCCGCAGCCCACCGGCCTGCGCTACTGCAACAACGGCGTGGCGCTGAGGTTCGTCCCCGCCTAGGAGATCCCGACCCCGGCAGGGGATTTGTCCCAGCTGGGCCGAATAGCCCTGGTATTTCACCGTCCGATCCGTAACTGATGATCCTGGGCTTTGAGGGGGGCACAGTCATGCTGGAGCGCGCGCCGGTTCGGGAATTCCGCAGTTGGTACTGCGACAGCCGACGTTGGGACGGCTATGCGCCGCGGCCCGGCGACGTGGTGATCGCCACCCCGCCCAAGGTCGGCACCACCTGGACCCAGCAGATCGTCAACCTGCTGATCTTTCAGTCGGCCGAGCCCCGCCCAGTGTCGATGTTGTCACCTTGGATAGACAACCGGTTCAAGGGGCCGGCTGGACCGGTGCTGGCGACCATCGAGGCCCAGACCCATCGACGGTTCCTGAAGTCACACCTTCCGCTCGACGGTCTGCCGATCTATGACGAGGTCCGCTACATCCATGTGGCGCGCGGCGGGCGCGACGCGTGCATGTCCTATCTCAACCACATCAATGGCTACACGGCCTTGACCTGGGCGGGCCTCGACGCCGCGGGGATGGACGAGCCGCAGATTGGTCGCCCCCTTCCTCGGCCCCCGAAAACCGCGCGGGAGTTTTTTCACCACTGGATGGCGCGCGACGAGGACAGCGACCTGTCCTTGATGTCGCAGTCGTTCTTTGACATCGAGCAGACCTATTGGGCCGGCCGCGCGCGGTCAAACCTGCTTCTGGTCCACTACAACGACCTGAAGGCCGACCTCTGTGGCGAAATGGGCAGGATCGCCGACTTTCTGGATATCGAGGTTGCCGACGATCTGTGGCCCGAACTGGTGGACGCCGCGACGTTCGAGACCATGAAACGGCACGGGGCGGCCCTGTTGCCAGGCATGGAGCTCGGCTTTGAAGGCGGAACCGAGACCTTCCTCAACAAGGGGACCAACGATCGCTGGCAGGCGGTCCTCACCGATGACGACAACGCTCTCTATCTGCAACGCCTTGAGGAGGAGCTGTCGCCGGGCTTGCGAGCGTGGCTGGAGAATGGCCGGCGGGTCGCGGGCGATCCGAGAGACTCGGTTGACTGACGGGCGCGAGCCTGGGACCGACGAAGCCATGCCGCGCCTTTATTTTCTGACCCATCCAGAGGTCGTCATAGATCCCGCCGTTCCCGTGACCCGGTGGCCCTTGTCGGAGATTGGGCTCCGCCGGATGGGCTTGTTCGCCGATCAGTTGGCCGGGGGCGAGGTCACTGCGGTTTGGTCCAGCCGCGAGCAAAAAGCCCTGGACGGCGGCGCCATCGTCGCCGAACGCCTGGGCGTGCCACACCGGATCGATCCCGAACTCGGCGAGAACGACCGCTCCGCCACTGGCTACATCGCCCCGCCGGAGTTCTGGGAGGTGGTGGCGCAGTTCTTCGGCAAGCCCGACGAGAGCGTACGCGGCTGGGAGACCGCCCGCCACGCCCAGGACCGCATCGTCACCGCCATGCAGCGCCTGGCCCGCGACGAACCCACCCGCGGCGGCATCGTTGTCGTGGCCCATGGCGGGGTCGGTGAACTGCTGATGGCCCAGCTTCAGGGCGTGCCGATCGGCCAGCAGGACAAGCCGCAGCACTCGGGCGGCGGGTGCTGGATCGAGATCGACAAGGATGGGTTCTGCGTCCTCACCGGCTGGTCGAACGTACCGGACTAGGGAGCCGCGCAGGCTCCAGTCCGGAGCCCGCCATGAAATCTCTCGTTCTCGCCGCCGCCGTCGCCGCCCTCTCCACCGCCGCCCAGGCTGCCGCCCCGGAGCCGGCCAAGCCCATCGACGCCGCGCGCTTCTACCAGGGGACCTGGCACGAGATCGGCCGCCGCCCGATGATGATCACCGACGGCTGCGTGGCCGGGACCACGGCCTATGCGCCAGGTCCGGACGGCAAGGTCATGGTCAAGGACGCCTGCCGCAAGGACACGCCGGCGGGCAAGGAAAAGGCCATCTCCGGCAAGGGGACGATCCTGGATCCCGGGACCAACGCCAAGCTCAGAGTCCGCTACAACCTGTTGATCAGTCGAGACTATTGGGTCCTGGACCACGACGAGGCCTATGGCTGGTTCATCTCCGCCAGCCCGGACTTCAAGGACCTCTACATCTTCAGCCGCGACGCCAGCCTGTCGGACGCCAAGCGCGACGCCCTGATCGCCCGGGCGGCGAAGCTCGGCTACGACACCAGCAGGCTGGAGTTTCCGGCCCAGCCCGCCAACTAGCGCTTTCCGCCCCGCGGCTTGTGGTTGCGGGTCATCAGGTCCGGCTTGGGCGGCGGCTTCCAGCCTTTCGGTGGCTTCACTGCCTGGGTGTCGGTGCCGACGCCCATCTGGCCCGGCTGCTGGATGCGGATCATCGAGCCGGCCTGCAGGGCCGCGATCTGGTCTCGCAGCTTCGCGGCCAGTTCGTATTCCTCATGGTCCATCGCCTGCGCCATCTCGCGTTGCAGCTCGGCGATGGTCTCGGCCATCCTAGGACTTCACCTTCACATAGGAGCCCGGCGCGTCTTCCAACGGCTTGAACGCCCCTTTGGCGGGATCGCGGGCGGGGACCTGGCCGCCGGACTTGGCCTTTAGCCATTCCGCCCAGTGCGGCCACCAGGAGCCAGGGGTTTCCTTGGCGGCTTCCATCCACTGCTCGACGGAGGCCGGCAGGTCGCTGTTGGTCCAGTGCTGGTACTTGTTGGCTACCGGCGCATTGATCACGCCGGCGATGTGGCCCGAGCCGGCAAGGGTGAAGGTCACCGGCCCCCCGAACAGCTTGGCCCCGCGATAGACCGAGCGAGCCGGGGCTATGTGGTCTTCCTTCGAGGACTGCACATAGACCGGCGTCTTCACCTTCGAGAGGTCCAGCTTGATGTTGTCCATCACCAGCTCGCCCTTGGCCAAGGCGTTCTCGCCGTAGAACTTGCGCAGATAGAACAGGTGCAGGGCCTTGGGCATGCGGGTCTGGTCGGAGTTCCAGAACAGCAGGTCGAAGGGCTTGGGCTCCTTGCCCATCAGGTAGTTGTTCACGAAGAACGACCAGATCAGGTCGTTGGCCCGCAAGGAGTTGAAGGTCTCGGCCATGGCCTGGCCCGACAGCACGCCGCCGGCGGCGTCCATCTGCTTCTCCAGGTCGCCGAGCCAGTCCTCGTTGGTGAACAGCAGCAGGTCGCCGGCCTCGGCGAAGTCCTGCTGGGCGGCGAAGAAGGTCGCCGAGGCGATCCGCTTGTCCCCCTTGGCCGCCATATGGGCCAGGGTGGAGGAGAGCAGGGTGCCCCCGATGCAGTAGCCGACGGTGTTCACTTGGGTCACGCCGGCCTGCTTCATGGCCGCCGCGGTGCCCTCATAGATCCCCTGCTGCATGTAGTCTTCGAAGGTCTTCGCGGCCATCTCCACATCGGGATTGACCCAGGAGGCGACGAAGACGGTGATCCCCTGGTCGGTGAGCCAGCGGATCATCGAGTTCTCGGGGCGCAGGTCC
>JAYVDG010000549.1:0-3551 GCA_043749525.1 Phenylobacterium sp. | reverse complement strand
GTCACGATTTCTCGGTCGGCGATCACGTCGTTTATCCGGCCCATGGCGTCGGTCAGGTGCAGGGGATCGAAGTCCAGGAAGTCGCCGGCCTGCAGCTCGAAGTCTATGTGATCACCTTCGACCACGAGAAGATGACGCTGCGCGTGCCGACCGCCAAGGCCCGCACCGCCGGCCTGCGCGCCTTGGCCGAGACCAATGTGGTGACCCAGGCGCTGACGACCCTGAAGGGCCGCGCCCGCGTGAAGCGCACCATGTGGTCACGCCGAGCCCAGGAATACGAAGCGAAGATCAACTCCGGCGACCTGATCTCCATCGCCGAGGTGGTGCGTGACCTGCACCGCGCCGAAAACCAGCCGGAACAATCCTATTCGGAGCGTCAGCTTTACGAATCGGCCCTGGACCGCATGGCCCGCGAAGTCGCGGCCATCGAACGCATCGACCGCGACGCGGCCATCGGCATCCTCAACAAGTCGCTGATCAAGGCCGTCGCCGCCTAAGGCTACTGACCCTCGGATTTGGAAGCGCCCGGGCTAACCCCCGGGCGTTTTCGTTTGACCGCTTGTCCGGCGAGGCGCGAGCCTCCAGCGGACAACGGACGGTGGGAGACGAGATCATGGCCGCAAATGCCGAGGGGGACGCCAGCGCGATCGCACGGGACGCCAATGCCAGGGAAGCTCGCGAGCGAGCCTATTCCACCCCGCTGAAAGACTTCCACGTCGCCGATGTCGCCCACTTCACCGGCGACACCCACTGGCCGTGGTTCGAGCGGCTGAGAGCTGAGGACCCGGTCCACTACTGCGCCGACAGCGAGTACGGGGCCTATTGGTCGGTGACCCGCTTCCAGGACATCGTGGCGGTGGATTCCAACCACGAGGTCTTCTCCTCGGACTCCATGCGTGGCGGCATCATGATCGCCGACGCCCCCGAGGGCCGCGAAGGCTCCAGCTTCATCGCCCTCGATCCGCCCGACCATGACGCCCAGCGCCGGGTGGTCACGCCGATCTTCTCGACGGCCGGCATCGCTGGGCTGGAACCGCTGATCCGTGAGCGCGCTGCCGCGATCCTCGATGAACTGCCGGTGGGCGAGACCTTCGACTTCGTGGACAAGGTGTCCGTCGAACTCACCAGCCAGATGCTGGCCACCCTCTTCGACTATCCGTTCGAGCAGCGGCGCAACCTGCCGCGCATGTCGGACATGATCCTCACGCGGCCGAGGATGGGCGAGGACGTCCCCTCACCGGAGGCGATGCAGGCGGCCTTCATGCCGCTGATCATGCCGTTCATCGGCCTGTGGAACGAGCGCAAGGACACAGACCCGGCCGCCGCGGACTTGATCTCGCTGCTGTCGCACGACCCGGTGACCCGTAAGGACGATAACCCCGAGCGCTATCTCGGCAATATCGTCCTGCTGACCGTGGCCGGCAGCGACACCACGCGCCACTCGATCACCGGCGCGCTGATGGCCTTCCAGGACTATCCGGACGCCTACAACCGCCTGCGCGCCGATCCCAGCCTGCTGGAGTCCGCCGTGCCGGAGATCGTGCGCTGGCAGAGCCCGGTGGCCCATATGCGCCGCACAGCGACCCAGGACTTCGAGCTCGGCGGCAAGACCATCAGACAAGGCGACCGGGTGGTCATGTGGTACGTCTCGGGCAACCGCGACGAGGAAATGATCCCCGACGCCGACCGCTTCATCATCGACCGCGAACGGCCGCGCCAGCACGTGGCCTTCGGCTTCGGCATCCACCGCTGCGTCGGCAACCGCCTGGCCGAGATGCAGTTGCGCGTCGTCTGGGAGGAAATCCTCAAGCGCTTCGAACGCATCGAGGTGGTGGGCGAGCCCCAGCGGCTGAGGTCGAACTTCGTGAAGGGCTACGAGGCCCTGCCCGTCCGGATCGTCGCCTAGAGTTCCTCGACAGTATCCAGCATCGCGACCTCGTCACCGGGCCCCTTGTCGAGCTCCGCCTTGAGCCTGTCGCGGTCGAGGTCGCCTTCCCAGCGGGCGATCGCCAGGGCGCCCACGCCGTTGCCGACGAAGTTGGTCAGGGCGCGGCAGGCGCTCATGAACCGGTCGACGCCGACCAACAGGGCCAGCGCGGCGATCGGCAGGTCGGGGATCACCGCCAGGGTCGCGGCCAGGGTGATGAAGCCCGCGCCGGCCACCCCGCTCGCGCCCTTGGAGGTCAGCATGGCGACGCCCAGCAGCGTCGCCTCTTGCCCCAGGCTCAGCGGCGTGTTGGTGGCCTGCGCCAGGAACAGCGTCGCCAGGGTCATGTAGATGTTGGTGCCGTCGAGGTTGAACGAATAGCCGGTGGGGATCACCAGGCCGACCGTGGTCTTGCCGGCGCCCAGCCGCTGCAGCTTGGCCATGATCAGCGGCAGGGCCGCTTCCGATGACGAGGCGCCCAGCACGATCAGCAGCTCGTCGCGGATGTAGGCCAGGAACTTCAGGATCGAGAAGCCGCAGGCCCAGGCGACCGCGCCCAGCACGATCAGCACGAAGAGCAGGCTGGTCAGGTAGAAGGTCCCGACCACCGCGCCCAACTGGACGAGCGAGCCCACCCCGAACTTGCCGATGGTGAAGGCCATGGCCCCGAAGGCGCCGATCGGCGCCAGCTGAACGATCACCCCGATGATCCCGAAGAACAGCTGGGCGATCTCTTCCAGCACGCCGGCCGCGCGCTCGCCGAACGGCCCCAGCCGCGTGCAGGCGAACCCCGTCAGGATGGCGATCACCAGCACTTGCAAGAGGTCGCCCTCCGCGAAGGCGCTGACGAAGGTATTGGGGATCAGGTGCAGCAGGTAATCCACCACGCCCTGGCCGTGCGCAGCCTTGGCGAGGTACTCCTCGCCGATCTTCGGATCGAGCGTCTTGGGGTCGATGTTGAAGCCCGCGCCGGGATGCAGGACGGTGCCCACCACCAGGCCGATCACCAGGGCGAACGTTGAGATCACCTCGAAATAGACCAGGGTCCGCAGGCCGAGGCGCCCGAAGGCCTTCATGTCGCCCATGTGGGCGATGCCGGCGGTCACAGTGCAGAAGATCACCGGCGCGATGGCCATCTTCACCAGCTTGATGAAGGCGTCGCCCAGCGGCTTCAGATCGGCGCCGAACTGCGGCCACAGCCAGCCGACGAGCGCGCCCAGCGCCGTGCCGATCAGCACCTGCACCCACAGGGTGCGGAAGTGTCTCAGGAAACTCATGCGCGCCCGCCCCGGATTGCCTTTGCGGAAGCTAGGGCGGTTGGCCCGGGCCTGCAATCGCGCTGGGCGAGATCAGACGCGCGTGACCGCGGCGTCTTGCCTCGGCCCCGCGTAAACCGCTACTGGCAGCGCGTGGCCCGGTAGCTCAGCCGGATAGAGCAGAGCTTTCCTAAAGCCCCGACATGGTGATTTCGGTAGTTTTCGCCCCGTTTCAGCCAGTCCACTTTACCACGTAGAAACAGACCGCTTGCCGTTCAGTCGGTTTCAGACATCATTGCCTTGTTACGGCTTCTTGTGCCCCACGAGTGCCCCAAACTTTCCATGGGGCACACGCGGGACGGTGTTGG
>JAYVDG010000548.1:0-3558 GCA_043749525.1 Phenylobacterium sp. | reverse complement strand
GGCGCAGGGCCACATCGGCGGAGTTTCAGTTATCTGTTTTCATTGGGAAAAGTGGTGCCGCTTAGGTGACTCGAACACCTGACCCCATCATTACGAATGATGTGCTCTACCAGCTGAGCTAAAGCGGCCTGACGCAGCGGAGCGGCGAACCGGCCCGCGCGGGAGCGCCTATTTAGCTGCTCTCGGCCCGCTCGCCAAGCGGCGCCTCGCAGGGGAGCGTCTTTGGCTCACCGGCGAGGGCGGCGGGGGCTCCGGCTCGTCGTCGTCATAGCGGCCTTCCTCCACCCCGTAGGGCGGCGGGGCGGCCTCCTGGCCGGCCAGGAACGGAGAGCTGTCGGCGTAGGAGATCGGCAGCTCGGGCAGCTCGCTCATGGTCTTTTCGGCCCGCTCGTGGCGCGGGTGGATCAGCTCGCCGGTCTCGGCATAGACCGCCGTCAGCCGCGCCCAGTCGGCGGGCAGGTAGGCGAAGGCCTGGCCCTCGGGGTCCAGGTCGGTCCAGTCCGGCTCCTGCGGGGCGCCGACCCCGCGCGCCATCCAGACCCGGGCCTCGTCGGGCTTGCCGGCGGCGAATGCGACGCGGGCGAACAGGCCGGCGATACGGATCGTCAGCGGCTCATCCTCCAGGGCCTTGGCCGCCTCGCGGGCGCGGATCGGCACGCCGTTGATCAGGGCCTGCTCGACGAAGAGGATGCGGCTCTCGCGGGCGCCGGGGTTGAGCTGGGCAAGGTCGCCGAGCCGTTCGGCCCGTTGGCGCGGTGTTTCGTTGGTCTTCAGGTCGCGATAGGCCAGCCACAGGGCCGGGTGTGGCGCGACCTTCCAGGCGGCCTCGAGGACCTGGGCGGCGCGGTTGGCCTTGCCGTCGGCGGCCAGCAGGCGGGCGGCCATCACCACGCCCGGCGCGAAGCCCGGCTGCAGCTTGGCGGCCTCGACGGCGTAGTCGGTGGCCTGGGAGCGGGCCTTGGGCTCGGGCGCGTTTTCCAGCTGGGCGGCCGAGGCGGCCAGCAGGGCGGCCCGCGCGCGCTCGGCGACGATGGGGGAGACGATCTTGCGGTCCAGCGCGCTTTTTACCAGGTCCAGCGCCCCGTCCCAGTCGCCGGCCTCCAGGCGCGCTTCCAGCACGGCGCGCCAGGCCCAGCGGGCGGTGCGCCCCATCTCATAGGCCTGCTCGGCGTGACGCAGGGCGGCGGCCTTGTCACCCTGGGCGAGCGCCTGGGCCATGAGGCCCTTGTGGCCGGCCAGGCGCATCTCCGGGAAGCCCAGCATGGCGGAATAGGCGGCCTGGGTGGCGACCGCGTCACCGGCGGCCTCGGCGGCCTGGGCGGCCAGGACCCTGACCAGGCCCGGCGCCTCATCGGCCAGGTCGGCGGCCTTCAGGGCCAGGCGTCGGGCCTCGGAGCCATCTCCGGCGGCGGCGGCCAGGAAGCCGCGGGTCAGGGCCTCATTGGCCTGGCGGCGGCGGTCATCGGCTCGGGCGCGCTCGGCGCGGCGCGGCGCCTCCATGATCCACAGCAGCAGCCGCCAGCCGATCATGGTGGCGAGCGCCCCCAACAGGGTGATCAGCACCATGGCCGCGGCAGTCATGTCGGCCCGCCAGCCCAGCCAGACGATGCTGGCATGGCCGGGTTCGCCGGTGACGGCGAGGATCGCGGTGGCGACGGCCACCACCAGGAAGATGACCAGGGCCGTGCGGATCATGCGCCGCTCCGGGCCAGCCGGGCGAGATCCTCCAGGGCCTGGACGCGGACCGCGGAGATGCGGCGGTCGATGTCGGCTCTCGTCTCGGCGGCGGCGCGCCAGGGGGCCAGGGCGTCGCGGCCGCCGGGGGGCAGGCCGTCCAGGGTCTTGAGCGCGTGGTCGAGGTCGCCCTCCTCGACTTGGCGTTCGGCCCGCGCCAGCAGGGCGTCGACGCCAACACCTGGGACATCGCCCACCTGGCGCAGGGTGACCACGCGGGACAGGGCGGCGGCGAGCCTCGTCATCAGGCCGGCGCTCTCGCCGGGGGCTCGGGCCGCGCCGGCGGCGCGGGCGGCATAGTCGGGAAAGCTGGCGGCGAGCGCCGCACGGCTGGGGGCCCCGCGTTCGGCCACCCGGCGCAGGGCGCGCAGCTCGGCCGACGGCGGGGAGACCGCATCGAGGGCGGCCAGCTCATCGGCGAAGGGCCGGGAGGTCTGGGCGGCCTCCATCAGGGC
Organism: Phenylobacterium sp.; assembly: GCA_043749525.1. GTDB lineage: Bacteria > Pseudomonadota > Alphaproteobacteria > Caulobacterales > Caulobacteraceae > Phenylobacterium. The sequence goes on along the minus strand of JAYVDG010000548.1, from coordinate 1,369 downwards.
GGCGGCGGCGAGGGCGGAGGCGGCGGCCTCGGCGGTGCGCGACTGCTCAGCCTCCAGGGCGTCGATCCGCTCGCTGAGCTGGGAAATAGCCGCCGAGTTCGGGGCGGCCGGCGCGATGTCGAGCCGCGCGGGCTCGTCAGATGGAGAGGCGGGCGCAAGCGCCGGGGGCCGCACGCCGGCCAGGTCGGAACTGACGGCGGGCTTGGGCTTGACCGGAAAAAGGTGCGGCCCGAACCGCCACAGGGCGTAGCCGGCCAGGACGCACATCAGGCCGGACACGATCATCAGCCAGAACATCGGCCCCAACAGCCGCGAGCGGCCATAGGCAGGCGGCGAAGGCTCAGTCGGGTCCGGCGTCACGCTCATGATCTAGCGGTCTATCAGATTCAACAGCGCCGCTTCGAGAGGAAAGGGCGCGAACACCTTGGCCGCCATCTTGATGCGGGTGAGCGGCTTCATCACCGACTTGGAGAGGCAGAGGGCCCGCAGCTTCGGCAGGGGGGCGGTCTTCAGCAACAGGGCCAGGGCCTCGGCGGCCTTGGGGGAGTGCAGCAGGACGGCGTCCACCTCCGCCAGGACGGCAAGCTCGTCGTCGGTGAGCTGCGTCGGGACGGTGTCGTAGAGGATCAGACGCTTGGCCTCGATGCCGTGGGCCTCCAGCGCCCCCACCAGGTCTCCGGCCGGTTCGGCGGCGCCCGGATGCAGGACGCAGCCCTTCAGGTCGCGCTTGCGGGCGGCGATGCCCTCGGCCAGGGCCTCGACGTCGCCATCGGCGGACAACACGTTCTTGAAGCCCGCCGCGCGCACGGCCTGGGCGGTCGCGGCGCCGACCGCGAACACCCGCTGCGAGCGGTCCGGCGTCGCCTCGATGAAGGCCCGCACGCCATTGGCGCTGGTGAAGGCGAGCGCGCAAACGCCCCGCAGGTCCACTTCGACACCCTCAACCGGCTGCACCGTCAGCAGCGGCGCTATGACCGGCTCGTGGCCGAACACCCGCACGCGCGCGGCCGTGGCCTCGGCGGCGGGCTGGGCGCGGGTGATCCAGATCTTGCGGGGGCTCATTGTCCGCACACGTTTGAGCCAAGCTCAGCCACAACGCAGCCCAGGGCGGTCTTCATATCTCGTGAAGGGCGAGCAGATCGCCGCCCTCTTCGAGCACCTGGGCCCCGAGCATGAGACCCAGTTCCCGGGCCGCGGCCTCCTGGTCGCCGGCCAGCAGGGCCTCGCCCTCGCGGCGGAAGCGGTGGATCCCATCGGGCGACAGCGCCTCGACGATCAGGTGGATACGGTTCCCCAGGATGCGGGCATGGGCGCCGATGGCGGTCTTGCAGGAGCCTTCGAGGGCCGCCAGAGCACCACGCTCAGCGGC
>JAYVDG010000547.1:0-3558 GCA_043749525.1 Phenylobacterium sp. | reverse complement strand
GTCATGCCTGCGCCCTTCCGGAGTCTGGTCGAAACAGCCATCTTAGAGACGGACGTCGCGAGCGTGCATTCTGCATTCAACGCCTGGCGATCGGCCCTGGCCATCCAAACAGGGTGACAGCAACGCCCGCTCCCCCGAACCAGGCGTTCAGAGGGTCCGATGTCTGGGGCATCGCCGGAAGGTTCGGTTTCTGGCGCAGAGCAAAAGTCCGCTCACCACCGGTTGCAGACCTCGACAGGGTCTGGTTTCGGGCGGTGTCAGGAACGTGGGCTTTTGGAGTCCGAGCTTAGCCCGGCTCACGACCCGTTCCCGATGTTGAGCGCTGACCTCTCCTGTCTCCATTCGCAGGGGTTTAGCTGTTCAGCCCTTCGTGGGAACGCGCCATGGCGCGCTTGTAGGCGTCGCGGCCCGTGGTGCGGGCGAGGTAGGCCTGTTCGGCGTCGCCGAGGGTGACGCCGCAGTTCCGTTGGGCGAGGTTCAGGGCGTAGGTCACCGAGATGTCGGCGGCCGTGAAGGCCTCGCCGGCGAGGTAGGCGAGGCGGCAAGCCGTTGGCTGACCAGCTTCAGCCGCTTCTGGAACGCCCGCAGGCACCAGGCCGCGCGCCAGTTCTCCCGCTCGGCCGCCGGCGCCATGAAGCGGCTGACCACGACGGGCATCATCAGGGTCGCGAGGCCGGCTTCGCCCAGGTGCAGAAACTGCTGGTAGGCGGGGAACGCCCTATCCTGCGGCGCGGGCGCCAGGGGCGTCGGCCCGTAGCGAGCCATCAGGTATTCCATGATCGCGATCGACTCGACCATGACGGCGTCGCCGTCCTGGATCGCCGGGATGTAGTCGGCGGGGTTGACCGCCAGGAACGCGGGGTCCTGCTCGGACGCCAGCATGTCCACCTGCCGCACCTGGTAGGGAAGCCCCATCTCCTCCAGCACCCAGACGACCCGGATCGATCGCGAGGTCTGTCCGCCCCAAACGGTGATCATGCGCCGGTCCTTTCCTGGTGTGCTGAGGAACCGTAGCGGACCGAGCGTGGCGCTCAAGGGCTGGGCGAGGCTCCGCTTGAGCGAGGCCAACCTGGTTGGGGCGATCTCAGAGAACGTCCGGTTGTGGCGACCGCTTGGGGTCCCGTTCGACCCATCTCCGACTTTCAGGTCAGCATTGATGCCTCGAATAGGTCGAGGCCCCAGCCGATGCCGCACGCCGCAAGGACTGCCATTTGGTCAGGGTCAAGCCAAACACCCTGCTGTTCGTCTGAGACATAGAACCCGCCATAGATCGATATACTTGCAGGCCTGATCGTCTTGGCCAGCTCGGCAAAGAGATGGCCTCGCCCTTTGAGTTGATCCATCAGCGAGTCGATGGCGTTTGCATGCTCACGGCCGTCGATCAGTGGGGCTGCATGCAGCTCCAGATGACACATGTTGAACTCATAGGGTCGCCCACTGGGTCGGGGCTCACCACGCCTTGCACTGATGTGGGCGCGAGCCCGAGGATGTCAGTGACCGCGTCTGGGTCCGCATCGAAGCGATGCAATGCTCAGAGTCAGCATGGGCACGAGCTTTCCATTTCACGCCATGACACGAAAGCCCGAATTCCACCCCTCTCTGACATTCCCCGGGTCAGCTTGTTGTTCGTCGCCGCCGTGCCCGCGGCGACCTTCGGTTTGTGAGGAACTCCCCTAGTCCGCCAGCAGGGCTCGGGCGATGAGGTCGCGGGTGTAGGGGAGGTCGCGCAGGCGGGCGCCCAGGGCGTGGGCGACGGCGTTGCCGATGGCGGCGAGACAGGGGCCCAGCGAGATCTCGCCGATGCCGGTGGGCGCGGCGCCCGGCGGCACGATCAGCTCGATGTCCACCGGCGGGACCTCGTCGAAGCGCAGGATAGGGTAGTCGTCCCAGGTGACCGAGGCGACGCCGCGGCCTTCGAGCTTCACCTGCTCCTTCAGGGCCCAGCTGGCGGCCAGGATCATGCCGCCCTCGATCTGGTTCTTCGCGCCGTCCGGATTGATGATCAGGCCGGCGTCGGCGACGCACCACAGGTGCTCCAGCCGCACCTCTTCATCGACGCTGACCCGGGCGGCGACGGCGACATAGGCGCCCCGGTCGCGGTGACGGTCATAGGCGAGACCCAGGCCCTGGCCCTCCCCGCCCGAACCCCGGCCAGCCCAGCTGCAGACCTTGCCGATGCGGGTCACCACCGCCCGCGCGCGGGGATCGGTGAGCATGGCCAGGCGGAAGGCCAGGGGATCCTGCCCGGCCGCCTCGGCGATCTCGTCCAGGAAGCACTCGCCGGCATAGGTGTTCACCGGCCCCCCCAGGCCGCGCAGGGAGGAGGTGCGAACCGGCGAATTGACCACCAGGTGCTCCTTCACCCGCACGGCCTCGATGTCATAGGAGGGCACGGCGTTGAGGCGCCCGCCGAAGGCCGTGGCTTGGTTGGGGGGCGGCAGGTCGGGCGGGCCCTGCGGCAGGGCCGGCTCGATCAGGGTGCGGCCGCGGTTGACGTGCAGGTTGGTCCAGATCTCCGTCGTCCAGTCCACCAGCCGGCCCGAGGCGTCCAGTTCGGCGGCCATCTCGACGCGCATGGCGGTGCTGACCGGCGAGTGGCCGAACTCGTCCTCGCGCCGCCACTGCACGCGGATCGGCGGGCCGGGCCGGCGGCTGGCGATGAAGGCGGCGTCATAGGCCGCGTCCTCGGCGCCGTTGTGGCCGTAGCAGCCCGCACCCTGGGCGTGCTCCAGCTGGATGACCTCGGGGGCCAGGCCGGTGATGCGGGCGATCTGCATCCGGGGCGGATAGACGCCCTGGGCATGGGTCCAGACGGTCAGCTTGCCCTCGGTGAAGTGGGCGATGCCGCAGGAGGGCGACATCGAGCCGTGGGCGATATAGGGCCGCGAATAGGCCGCCTGCAGCCGCTTGCGGTTGGCGGGACCGCCGACCGGGGCGCCGGTCTCCAGCTCAGTGGTGGGCATCTCCTTGAGGGACACCGCTTCACTCAGGGTCGGCGAGAGGGCGCGGGGCGTGTCCCACTGGGTGGTCAGCTCGACGGCGGCGTGGGCGCGGGCGGCGGCGGCCTCGCTGCTGGAGATGAAGGCCACGAAGGAGCCCTCCACCAGGAGGTCGAGGTCGGCGGGCTGGGCCGCGCGGCGGGCGGCGGCCTCGTCCAGTTTCGTCAGCCGCGCGGTCGGACCCGGCTGGCGCAGCACGCGAGCGTGCAGCATGCCCGGCATGACGAGGTCCTGGATGAAGCCACCGCCGAACATCTTGGCGGGCAAATCGAGGCGCGGTTCGCTCTTGCCCACCAGGCGGTGCTGACCTTGCGATTTCCAGCGGGCCTTGCCGCTGGGGGGCTGGGCGAGATCGATGGCAGGCGACAGGGTCCAGTAGGTCTCGCCGGTCGGCTGGCCCTCGCGCAGGAAGCCGCCGTCGACGATATCGATCTGAGCTTCGCCGCAGTCCAGCCGCCGGGCGGCCTCGACGACGAACAGGGCGCGGACCTCGGCGCAGGCGGCGCGGACCGCCGAGCCCGAGACCTCGATGGACATTGAGCCCACCGTCATCCCCTCG
>JAYVDG010000546.1:0-3567 GCA_043749525.1 Phenylobacterium sp. | reverse complement strand
CAAACGGCGCGGGCAAGTCCACCACCATCAAGATCCTCTCGGGCATCCTGCGCCCCGACTCCGGCCGCGTGGAGATCGAGGGCCTGGTCCCCTACGCCGATCGCATCAAACACGTCGGCCGCATCGGCGTGGTGTTCGGCCAGCGCACCCAGCTCTGGTGGGACCTGCCCGTGATCGACGGCTTCGACCTGCTCCGCGACATCTACCGGGTCGATCCGACGCGCTACAAAGCCACCCGCGACGAACTGGTGGCCATGCTGCGGCTGGAGAAGCTGCTGGACCAGCCGGTGCGCCAGCTGTCCCTGGGCCAGCGCATGCGCGCCGAGATCGCCGCAGCCCTGCTGCACGAGCCCTCCATCCTGTTCCTGGACGAACCCACCATCGGTCTGGACGCGTCCTCCAAGCTGGCGGTGCGCGAGTTCGTCAAGAAGCTGAACCAGGAGCGCGGCGTCACCGTCCTGCTCACCACCCACGACATGCACGACATCGAGGCTCTGGCGCAGCGGGTGATCGTCATCGGCCATGGCCAGGTGCTGGCCGACAGCCCCTTCGAGGCCCTGCGCGCCAATGTGCTCGCCGAACGCCGCCTGTTCGTGGACTTCGCGGGCGAGGCCCCTGCCCTCGACCTGCCGGGCGTCCAGGTCCGCAAGCGCGATGGACGGTCGCTGGAACTGGCCTTCAACCCCAGCATCACCAGCGCCCCGGCCCTGATCGCCGCCATCACCGCCCGCCACGCGGTGGAGGACATCCACGTCGAGCAGCCGGCCATCGAGGAAGTGATCGCCAAGTTCTACGATCTGCACGGCGCGAACGAGGCGTGATCGGTGGACGCTCTCCGCCCCTATGCCGCGGCGTTCCGCTCGCGCTTCCTGCTGATGATGCAGTACCGGGCCGCCGCGCTCGCGGGCTTCTTTACCCAGTGCTGGTTCGGCGCGGTCCACGTCATGGTCCTGGCCGCCTTCTATCTCGGCGCCCCTGAGGCCGCCGCCGCCAGCCCCATCAGCCTCACCCAGGCCGTCACCTACACCTGGCTGGCCCAGGGGCTTCTGGCCGTCATGCCGTGGGTGGGAGACCCCGAGATCGCCGACGGCGTCCGCAGCGGGTCCATCAGCTATGACCGCCTTCGCCCGGTGGACGCCTACGCTCTCTGGTACGTCCGCGCCGCCGGCTGGATGACCGCCCGCGTCGTGCCCCGCGTCGCCCTGATGATCGTCGCCGCCGGCATCGTCCTGCCGCTGATCGGCCAGGGTCAGTGGGCGTGGCAGCCGCCGGCCAGCCTGTCGGCGGCCTGGTTGTTCCTGCTGTCGGAGACCCTGGCCATCGCCCTAGCCTGCGCCATCATCATGCTGATCAACATCATCGTGGTGGCCAGCATGAACGCCCGTGGCATCAACATCCTGATGCAGCCGATCGTGATCATCTTCACCGGCAACCTGCTGCCCCTGTCCCTCTATCCCGACGCGGTGCGCAGCTTCCTCTTCGTCCAGCCCTTCGCCGGAACCCTGGACATCCCCAACCGCGTCTATTTCGGCGCCCTGGCCGGCCAGATGGCCTGGGCGGGGATTGGGCTGCAGGTGTTCTGGACGCTGCTGTTCATCGTCGCGGGGCGGTTCTGGCTGGACCGGGTCATGCGCCGCCTCGAAGTGCAGGGAGGCTAGGCCCATGAACGCCATCGCCCTGCTCGGCCGCTATTTCTCGGCCTCCATGCGCAGCCAGATGCAGTACCCGGCCTCGGCCATCATGCTGACCTTGGCCCAGCTCGGCTCCACCGCCATCGAAATTGTCTCCATCTGGGCCCTCTTCGACCGCTTCGGCGCGGTGAAGGGCTGGGCCTTTGGCGAGATCATGTTCTTCTACGCTCTGATCGGCATCAGCTTTTCCTTCGCCGACTTCCTGACCCGGGGCTTCGACGTCTTCGGCTCTGACTTCGTCCGCACCGGCGCCTTCGACCGCCTGCTGCTGCGGCCCCGCTCGGCGGCGCTGCAGCTGGTAGGCCACGACTTCCGGATCAGCCGCTTCGGGCGGTTCTTGCAGGCCGCCATCATCCTGACCATCGCCACGGGCAGCCTGCGCTTCGTCTGGACGCCGCAGGCCATTTTCCTGGCCCTATGGACTATCGGCGGTGGGATCGCCTTCTTCAGCGCCCTCTTCGTCCTCCAGGCGGTCATGGCCTTCTGGACCGTGGAGAGCCTCGAGGCGGTCAATGCGCTCACCTATGGCGGGGTCTATGCGGGGCAGTTCCCTATCGCGCTCTACGCCCGGTGGTTCCGGACCTTCCTGATCTTCATCGTGCCGCTGGCTTGCGTCGCCTACTACCCCGTCCTGGCGATCCTGGGGCGCAGCGATCCCCTTGGCGCGCCCGACTGGTTCCTGCCGGTCGCGCCCCTGGCGGGCTTCATCTTCCTGGGCCTGTCGCTCCTGGCCTGGCGCTTCGGCGTCTCGAAGTACACCTCGACCGGGAGCTGAGGCCGATGCGAGTTCGAATCTCAAAACACCGCAAGGGCGCAGCGATCCGACTTCCTGCCGAGATCATGGATGACACGGGCTTGGTCGTTGGCCAGATCGTGGAGATCAGGGCCGATGGTGGCCGGGTGATGATCGAACGGGTCACTGCGACGAGGTATGACCTCGACAGTCTGTTTGAGCAGATGACTCAGGAGTCCTTCCCAGACCTTCCCGACTTCGCGCCTGAGCGAGGCCGAGAGGCTTGGTAGCGGAAAAGGCGCGGCTTACTCCGCCGCCATCAGTACCCTGCCGGTCGTGAGCGCCGTCTTGGCGGCCAGTTCGGCCTTGGCCGCCTCGTATTCGGCCGCCAGGCGGTCCACCAGTTCGCCGGCCGTGGGGATGTCCTTCACCGCGCCGATGCCCTGGCCGCAGCCCCAGATGTCCTTCCAGGCCTTGGCTTCCTGGTTGCCGCCCGAGCCGAAGTTCATCTTCGTCGGATCGCCATGGGGCAGGTTGTCGGGGTCGAGACCGGCGCGGGCGACGGACGGACGCAGGTAGTTGCCGTGCACCCCGGTGAACAAGCTGGAATAGACGATGTCCTCCCCACTGCTCTCGACGATCATGTCCTTGTAGCCCTGGACGGCGCGGGCCTCTTCCGTGGCGATGAAGGCCGAGCCGATATAGGCCAGGTCCGCGCCCATGGCTTGGGCGCCCAGGACGGCGCGGCCGTTGGCGATGGCGCCCGACAGAGCGATCGGCCCGTCGAACCACTCGCGCAGTTCCTGGACCAGGGCGAAGGGCGACAGGCCGCCGGCATGGCCGCCGGCGCCTGCCGCCACCGGGATCAGGCCGTCGGCGCCCTTCTCCACGGCCTTGCGGGCGAACTTGGCGTTGATGACATCGTGCAACACGATGCCGCCATAGGAATGGATCGCGTCGTTGACCGACTGCTGGGCGCCCAGCGAGGTGATGGTGATCGGCACGCGGTACTTCACCGCCAGCTCCACGTCCTCCTCCAGCCGGTTGTTGGACTTATGGACGATCTGGTTGACCGCGAACGGCGCGGACAGGTGGTCGGGGTTCTTGCGGTCCCAGTCTGCCAGTTGCTCGGTGATCTGGGCC
>JAYVDG010000545.1:0-3571 GCA_043749525.1 Phenylobacterium sp. | reverse complement strand
CACTACCAAGCTCGCCACATCCGCAGAGGACACCCCATGCCCCAGTGGCTCACCAACGGCGCGGCCCACGTCTGGCGCCCCTACTGCCAGATGAAGACCGCCCCCGCGCCGCTGGCGGTGGCGCGGACGGACGGCGCGCGGATCATCCTGGAGGACGGCCGCGAACTGGTGGACGGAATCGCCAGCTGGTGGACCGCCTGCCACGGCTACAACCATCCCCATATAGCTCAGGCCATCCGCGCGCAGTTGGAGAAGGCCCCGCACGTGATGTTCGGCGGCCTGGCCCATGAGCCGGCCTATCGGCTGGCGAGCCGGCTGGCCGCCCTGCTGCCGGGCGAGCTGAATCACGTCTTCTTCGCCGAGAGCGGCTCGGTGGCCGTCGAGATCTCGATGAAGATGGCCCTGCAGTACTGGATCAACCGGGGCGTGGCGGGGCGGACGAAGTTCGTCAGCTTCCTGGGCGGCTATCACGGCGATACGCTCGCCACGATGACCATCTGCGATCCCGAGGAGGGGATGCACGGCCTGTTCGCCGGGGTCATGCCGGCCCAGCACGTGGTGGCCCTGCCCCGCGACGCGGCGAGCGAGGCGGCGCTGGACGCCCTGCTCAGCGCGAAGGGTTCGGAGATCGCCGCCCTGATCGTCGAACCCCGCGTTCAAGGGGCGGGCGGCATGGTGCTGCACGACGACAGCGTACTGGCGACCCTGCGCAGGCTGGCCGACAAGCACGGCCTGCTGCTGATCTTCGACGAGATCTTCACCGGCTTCGGGCGGACCGGCGACCTGTTCGCCTGCTCAGGCTCCGGCGTCATCCCCGATATCGTGACGCTCTCCAAGGCGCTGACCGGCGGCACCCTGCCGCTGTCGGCGGCCATCGCCAGCCGGCGGGTGTTCGAGGCCTTCTGGTCCGACGACGCCGGCGCGGCCCTGATGCATGGCCCCACCTACATGGCCAATCCCCTGGCCTGCGCGGCGGCCAACGCCTCGCTGGACCTGTTCGAGGACGGAGCCTGGAAGGCCGATGTGGCGCGGATCCATGCGGCGCTGACGCAGGGCCTGGAGCCCTGCCGAGGCGCGCCCGGCGTCGTCGACGTCCGCACCCTGGGCGCCATCGGCGTTGTGGAGTTCGAGGAGGCGGTGGACACCGGCGGTCTCTGCGTGGCCTTCGCCGAGCGGGGCTGCTGGATCCGCCCGATGGGCAAGGTGGTCTACCTCACCCCGCCCTTCGTGACGTCGGACGCGGAACTGGCGAGGCTGACGGGGGCGATTTGTGAGGTGGTGGGCGGCTAGGGACGCGCGCCGGTCGCAGCAAAATTGTCGACCATCCAGTGGGTGATGGCTCTCCAAACCGGCTGCGTTCAACCGCCAATTCACTTAGCTTCGAGCGACGTGAGGACAGACTGTGGTGCGACGCCTTGGCCAAGGACTTCTAAGATCAGCTCGTCGAGATCATGCTCGCGAATGGCTGCTGGCAGATTCCAGGGGGCAAGGGGAGTCACGAGAAGTGGCGTAGCCCGATCAACGACCGAACGGTGATCGTACCGCGCTCAAAGAGCCGGCACACCGCGAACGAGGTGTTGAAGCAACTCGGGATTGGAAAGACGTTTTAGGCGACCGCGAACTCACGCGTGCCCGTGAACCGAAATTCGACAGGGACACGCTCGTTGTGGATGTTTTCGTTGGCGGCCAGCATCTCAGGGGCGAGCGCGTCCATCAGTTGCTCGAACTCGGCAAGCGTATCGGCCTCAATCACCAAGCCTGGGATATTGCTATCCGAGAGCCAAACCGAAGCCTCGGCATCCCATCGCGCCGCAACATAATACTGCTTCTTCATGGTCCGATTTGTCCCGCTGCCATCGGGCGCCCCACCGGGGCCAACGAACCTTATGTATTCTGGGACTCTCAAGGGTCAACCGAAAGCAAGCGGTCGACCCTCTGAGACCTCAGCGGCCGACCTTCAGTTCAACGCCGCCTTCAGCGCCGCCGCGACCTCATGCGCCGCCACGTCTATGGCCGGGGAGACGTCGCCCATGATCAGGAAGTCGTGGACCATGTCGGGGTATTCCTCGTGGGTCGCCTTGACGCCGGCGGCGTTGAGCTTGGCGGCGAAGTCGCGGCCCTCGTCCTTCAGGGGATCGTAGCCGGCGGTGATCACCAGGGCCGGCGGGGTTCCCGTCACGTCGGCCGCACCAAGCATGGCGCGATGGGCCTGGGGATGGCCGAGGGCGGCGAGACATTTGTCAAACCAGGCGATGGCCGCCTTGGTGAGGACCGGGCCGTCGAGGTCCTTGCGCGACTGGGTCTCCTCGTCGGGCCAGATGCCCGGATAGAGCAGCAGCTGGAAGGCGATCTTCCGCTTCGGGTCGTTCTTCATGTCGACGCTGATGGACGCGGCCAGGTTGCCGCCGGCCGAGCAGCCGCCAACGGCGATGCGGGTGGGATCGGCGCCGATCTCCGACGCGTGGTCGAAGGCCCATTTGGTCGCGGCCAGGCAGTCGTCGTGGCCCGCCGGGAAGGGATGCTCGGGCGCCAGGCGGTAGTCGACGGCCAGCACCCGGACGCCGGCATAGGCGGCCATGCGGCGGCAGTGGCCGTCGTGGGTCTCCAGGTCGCCAATGGCGAAGCCGCCGCCGTGATAATAGACCAGCAGCGGGGTGACGGCCGGCGCATTGGCTGGCACGTAGAGCCGGGCCGGGATCGGGCCCGCCGCGCCATCCACCTGGATGTCGCTAGCGGTGACGTCCTTGGGGGCGTTCAGGTTCTGGGCCTGGCGCTGCATGCGGTAGCCGGCGCGGATCATCTCCGGCGGGATGGCGTCCAGCGGCGGCGGTGTCTGGCCCGCCGCGGCGGCGTCAGCGGCGTCGAGCATGGCTTTGATGTGCGGATCCATGGGTCTCTTTCCTTGAGCTAGCCGACCTGGCGGTCGCGGCCTTCCCAGTAGGGGGCGCGCAGTTCACGGCGCAGCACCTTGCCGGAGGGATTTCGGGGCAGGACGTCGATGAAGTCGACGCTCTTGGGAACCTTGTAGCCGGCGATCAGCGGCCGGCAGTGGGCGATGATGTCGGCGGGGTCACCGACGGCGCCGGGCCGCAGGACGACCATGGCCTTGACCGCCTCGCCCCAGCGGTCGTCGGGCACGCCCACCACGGCGGCGTCGGCGACATCGGGGTGGGCGAAGAGGGCGTTTTCGACCTCGGCCGGATAGACGTTCTCGCCGCCGGTGACGATCATGTCCTTCACCCGGTCGTGGATGAAGAGGTAGCCGTCGGCGTCGAAGAACCCGGCGTCGCCCGAGCGGAACCAGCCGTCGGCGTCGATGGCCTGGGCGGTGGCGTCGGGGCGGTTCCAGTAGCCCTTCATGATGCCCGGCGAGCGGATCTCGATCTCGCCGACTTCGCCGGTTTCGGCGTCGCGGCCGTCGAGGCGGATGCGCACCTCGTAGCCCGGCGAGGGCTTGCCGCAGGCGCGCAGTTTGCCCAGGCGTGGGTCGTGGTCGGCGGGGGGCAGGTAGGCGCCGCCGCCGATGGTCTCGGTCAGGCCGTAGAGCTGGGAGAACTCCGAGCCGAAGCGG
>JAYVDG010000544.1:0-9624 GCA_043749525.1 Phenylobacterium sp. | reverse complement strand
GCGCGCCGCGCACCATGTTCAAGCCGGACGAGGGGCAGGCCTACTGGGACGAACAGAAGGCCCGCGAGGCCAAGCGCCAGACGGCCAAGTCCGACCGCAAGAACAGCGACGATGGCTGAGCACATCATCCGCACCCGCGACCTGGACTGGTCGTCCCTGCCCTCGGGTCGCCATCCCTTCAATCCGGACTCCGAGATGAAGATGGCCCGGCTGGGCGACCGGACCGGGATGAAACGGGTGCTGACCAATCTGGTCCGCCTGCCGCCCGGCAAGGAGAGCTTCATCGCCCACAGCCACGCCGTGGAGGAGGAGTTCATCTTCGTCCTGGAGGGCACGGGCGAAGTGACCCTCGACGGCGAAGCCCACGCGGTGGGGCCTGGCGACTTTATCGGCTTCCCCACCGACGGCGTGGTGCACGGCTTCCGCAACACTGGGACCACCGATCTGCTCTACCTGACGGCCGGGGAACGGGCGCGGGTGGAGATCGCGCAGATGCCGACCATCGGCAAGACCACGGTCTTCCGTCCCGGGCGGATCACGATGTTCGGAGACGGCGAGGTCGAGGAGCTGACCCCCGAGGAATGGGGCGCGCGGACCAAGCTCCCCTAGAAGAGCCAGGCCGCCAGCAGGAAGACCGCCACCGCCGTCAGGGCCCCGAAGGCGAACCACTTGGCGCCCGAGGTCTGCGACGCCGTCTCGATCACCGTCACGGCGGGCTGCGGCGGGCTTTCCAGCAGGCGGGCGAGGTTGCGCAGGGCCTGCAGCCCCTCGTCGGCGAACCGCTTGAACTTGGCGGCAGGGGACAGTTCCCGCAGCATCCAGCGGCGCACCACCGGATCGGCGGCGGCCCAGATGTCGTGGTCGGGGCAGATACGGCGAGCGACGCCCTCCACCGTCATCATGGTCTTCTGCAGCAGCACAAGCTCGGGCCGCAGCTTCATGTCGAACAACGCGGTGATCTCAAAGAGCTGGATCAGCACGCGGCTCATGGAAATCTCGTTGGCCGGCCGCCCGAACACCTGCTCGCCGACCGCCCGCAGCGCCTGGGCGAAGGCCGCCGGGCTGTGGCCGCCGGGGACATAGCCCGCCTCGAAGTGGACCTGGGACACCCGGTCGTAGTCCTTTTCCAGGAACCCCCAGAGGATTTCCGCCAGATACCGCCGCTCCGGCGCCCCCAGCCGGCCGATGATCCCGAAGTCGACGGCGATCACCTTGTCCGGCGCGGCGACGAACAGGTTCCCCTCGTGCAGGTCGGCATGGAAGACCCCGTGGTCCAGGGCCTGGGCCAGGAAGGCGCGGATCAGGTTGTCGGCCAGGGCCTGGCGGTCGAGACCCGGCAGGGTCAGGGCCGCATCCTCCGACAGCGCCGTGCCCGGCGCCCATTCCTGGGTGAGGACCCGCTTGCCGACCCCCTCCCAGACGATCTTCGGCGTCGACATGTAGCCGTCTCGGGCCATGACGCCTGCCAGTTCGTCGGCGCCGGCGGCTTCGAGGCGCAGGTCCAGCTCCAGCTCGGTGGCGCGGATCACTGTCCGAGCCAGGGCTCTTGGTTCAAGCCTTCGCGCCACCAGGCTCCAGCGCTCCACCATCCGCCCGGCCAGGGCCATGACCTCCGCGTCCTGCGCCACGCGCAGGGCGATGCCCGGACGCAGCACCTTCACTGCCACCTTGCGGCCGTCCAGCAGGGTCGCTGCGTGGGCCTGGGCCAGGGACGCGGCGGCCACGGGCGGGCCGAAGTCGGCATAGAGGCTGGCGATGGTCCGGCCCAGGGTCAGCTCCACCTCGCGGCGGGCCTGGTCGGTGGGAAAGGGATCGAGCTTGTCCTTCAGCCGGGCGAGATCCAGAGCGAAGGTCTCGCCGAAGATATCGGCCCGGGTGGAGAGCAGCTGGCCCAGCTTTATGGCCACCGGCCCCAGCCGTTCCAGCGACCGCGCAAGGCGTTCGCCCGGCCGGCCGACCCGGGACGACGATCCGGCGACTATCCGCGACAGGTTGGCGAGTAATTTCAGACCCGGCGGATAGAGGGCGTCCAGCTCACGGGGCAGCAGGGCGTCGTTGCGGGCGAGCAGCAGCCCCGCCGACAGCAACCGACCATAGGCCGACACGGTGCCCACGGGTCAGACGGCCCAGCCGTGGTGCAGGGCCGCGACGCCGCAAGTGAAGTTGGTGTAGCCGGCCCGGCTGAACCCGGCCCTGGTGATCAGGTCAACGAAGGTCTTCTGGTCGGGGAAGCGGCGGATGCTTTCCACCAGGTACTGGTAGGAAGCCCGGTCCTTGACCACCAGCTCACCGATGGCCGGGATCACCTTGAAGGAATAGGCGTCATAGGCCTTCCGCAGCGCTTCGGTGGCCGGCTGCGAGAACTCCAGGCACAGGAACCGACCGCCGGGCTTCAGCACCCGTCGCGCCTCGCGCAGGGCCTGAGAGATGTCGGTGACGTTCCTGATGCCGAAGGAGATCACATAGGCGTTGGCGCTGGCGTCGGGCAGCGGCAGGCGCTGGGCGTCGCCGACGGTCCAGGTGATCTCCGGCTCCCCGCCGCGCTCACGGCCCGCCGCGATCATCTCGGCATTGTAGTCGATGATGTGGATGGCCGCGTCGTCGCCGCCCCGGCGCAGCTGGGCGGCCCGCGCCATCTTGGCGAAGCGCCGGGCCATGTCGCCGGTGCCCCCGGCGCAGTCGACGATCACCTCGCCGGGCTGCGGGTTCAGGCGCGCGGCGGTGGCGTCCTTCCACAGGCGGTGGACGCCGGCGCTCATCAGGTCGTTCATCAGGTCGTAGCGGCTGGCGACCTTGTCGAAGACGCCACGCACCAGACGCGGCTTCTCGGCGGGGTCCACGTCGCGGAAACCGAAGGTGGCGGCAGGTCCTGTCATGGCCTTGGGTCTTAGACCGCAAGCCCCGCCCGCGCCAGCCTCCCGCTTGAGCCACAAGGCGACCCGTGCCACTCCATCGTCATGCCTGAACTTCCCGAGGTCGAGACCGTCCGCCGCGGCCTGGCGCCTGTCCTGGAGGGCCACAGGCTCTCCCGCGTGGAGGCCCGCCGCGCCGACCTGCGCTTCCCCTTCCCCGAGGGCTTCGTCCAGCGCCTGGCCGGGGCGACCATCCGACGCCTCGACCGCCGGGCCAAGTACCTGATGGGGGAGCTGGACCGCGGCGAGACCCTGGTGATGCACCTGGGCATGAGCGGCCGCTTCGAGATCGCCCGCCCCGAGGGCGCGATCCGGCCCGGCGAATTCGTCTACGCCCAAGACCCCGATCCCAAGCATGCCCATGTGGTGTTCGAGACGGAGGCCGGGGGCCGGGTCACCTATTACGACCCCCGCCGCTTCGGCTACATGGCGCTGATTGAGACCGCCAAGCTGGGAGAGCACCCCTGGTTTGCGGGGCTCGGCCCCGAACCGCTGTCCGACGCCTTCAACGCCGAGGGCCTTACGGCGGCCTTCGCCAACCGCAAGCAGGGCCCCAAGACCCTGCTGCTGGACCAGCGGGTCGTGGCCGGCCTGGGTAATATATATGTCTGCGAGGCCCTGAACCGGGCGCGCATCTCGCCCTTCAAGCCGGCAGGCTCCATCGCAGCCAAGCAGCTGCCGGGCCTGGTCACCATCATCCGCGAGGTGCTGGAGGAGGCGATCGCCGCTGGCGGCTCCACCCTGCGCGATTATGCGTCCGCCGACGGGGCCCTGGGCTATTTCCAGCACCGCTTCCGGGCCTATGGCCGTGAGGGTCAGCCCTGTCTCAACGACGGCTGCACCGGCGTCATCGCCCGCGAGGTCCAGGCCGGCCGCTCGACCTTCTTCTGCCCCGTTTGCCAGAAATAACTCCGCCCATGTTCAAGCTTGGCCTGTTCGCCCTGGCGGCGTTCCTGTTCACCGGACCCGCCCTGGCCAAGCCGCCGGTCTGGATCGTGCGCGACGCCGACTCGGAGGTTCTGATCTTTGGCTCCGTGCACGTCCTGCCGCCCGGTCTGGATTGGCGGCCCGCCAAGCTGGACGCCGCCCTGACCGCCGCCGACGACCTGTGGTTCGAACTGCCCATGGGCCAGGCCGCGGAGACGCAGATCGCCGGCCTGGCGGCGTCGAAGGGCGTCCTGCCCCCTGACCAGCACCTCAGCGCCCTGCTCTCGCGCGCAGGCGCCGCCGCGCTCGCCAAGGCCGGCCAGACCTATGGCCTGACGCCTGGGTTCCTCGACCGGCTGGAACCTTGGTTCGCCGAGGTCGCCCTGGCCGGCGCCCAGTTCCGCGCCGAGGGCGCAGACACCGACTCGGGCGTCGAGAAGTCGATCAACGGCACGGCGCCGCCCAACGCCCAGCGGCGCGCCTTCGAGACCGCCGCCCAGCAGATCGCCCTGTTCGACGAGACGCCGGTCCCGGCCCAGATCGCCTCCCTGGAGGACAGCCTGGACCAGATGGACAAAGACCCCGAGGCCTATGACCGGCTGGTCGCCTCCTGGATGGCCGCCGACACCGCCGCCCTGGAGAAGGACGCGCTCACCCCACTCAAGAAGGCCTCGCCGGTGCTCTACACGCGGCTAGTGAGCGACCGGAACGCGGCCTGGACCAAGGTGCTGGACGCGCGCCTGAAGGGCCACGGCCACACGGTCGTGGTGGTCGGCGTCGGCCACCTGCTCACCGCCGATGGGGTGCCGGCCCGGCTGCGGGCGCTTGGCTATTCCGTCGAGGGGCCGTAATCCGGCTCTCAACATGTAAAGGAGCCGGCCATGGCCTATGAGACCCTGATCGTCGAGACCACCGACGCGGTCACCTTGATCCGCCTGAACCGGCCCGAGGCGCTGAATGCGCTGAACAGCCAGCTCCTGTCTGAACTGACTACCGCGTTGGACCAAGCCGAGGCCGATGACGGCGTCCGCTGCCTGGTTCTCACCGGCTCCGACCGCGCCTTCGCCGCCGGCGCCGACATCAAGGAGATGTCGGACAAGACCTACGCCCAGATGTTCGCCTCCGACTTCTTTGGCGCCTTCGCCCGGCGGATGGAGCAGTTCCGCAAGCCGGTGATCGCCGCCGTCGCCGGATACGCGCTCGGCGGCGGCTGCGAACTGGCCATGCTGTGCGACTTCGTCATCGCCGCCGAGACCGCCAAGTTCGGCCAGCCTGAGATCAATCTCGGCGTCGCGCCGGGCATCGGCGGCACCCAGCGCCTGACCCGCTTCGTCGGCAAGTCCAAGGCCATGGACATGATCCTCACCGCCCGGATGATGGACGCCGCCGAGGCCGAGCGCTCGGGCCTGGTGTCCCGCGTGGTGGCCCCCGACAAGCTGATCGAGGAGGCCATGGCGGCCGCCACCAAGATCGCCAGCCAATCGCCCCTGGCGGTGATGATGAACAAGGAACTGGTGGAAGCGGCCTACGAGACCACGCTCGCCACCGGCGTCGCCCTGGAGCGCCGCCTGTTCCACTCCCTCTTCGCCTTCGACGACCAGAAGGAGGGCATGGCCGCCTTCGTCGAGAAGCGGAAGCCCAGCTTCAAGGGCTCCTGACCATGCGCCTGATCGCGTTTGGGGATTCCATGGTCGCAGGCGCTGGTGATCCGGAGCATCTGGGCTGGGTCGGTCGGACGATCGCCGGGCGTCGCGAGATCACGCTCTATAACCTGGGTGTACGGCGGGAGACTTCGGTCGACATCGCGCGCCGATGGGCGGCCGAGACCAAGGTCCGACTGGTCGACTATGAGCCCATGCGGATCGTCTTTTCCTTCGGCGTCAACGACAGCCACCTGGAGAACGGCGCACCGCGTGTGGCCGTGGCCGAGACCCTGAAGACCGCCCAGGCCCTCCTGACCGAAGCCCGCGCCCTGGCGCCGGTTCTGATGGTGGGCCCGCCGCCGGTCGTGGATCCCGGGGTCTGCGCCCGGCTTGAGTCCCTCAACGCCGCCCTGCTGGCCCTCTGCGCCCGCCTGCAGGTCCCTTTCATTGATGTCTTCCAGCCCCTGGAGGCCGGCGGCCTGTGGCAGGCCAAGGCGGCCGCCTGGGACGGGGCGCACCCCGGCGCGGCGGGCTATCAGCAGATGGCCGACCTGGTCTCCGCCCACCCGGCCTGGCGGCGATTCACGGAAGCTGGCGAATAGCGTCCGGACCGCATTGACCCGCAGGACGCCTTCCCGTATATCCGCGCCTCCAATTTACTCGCCCGAGCAAAGGTTCGGGCGAGAGCCGTTTTGAGAGCTGAAGCATGGCCAATACGCCTGGCGCCAAAAAGGCCGTTCGCAAGATCGAACGCCGCACCGAAGTCAACAAGGCCCGCCGTTCGCGCGTGCGGACCTATCTTCGCAAGTTCGAAGAGGCCCTGACCTCGGGCGACGCCGCCGCGGCCAAGACCGCTTTCGTCGAGGCGCAGTCGGAACTGATGCGCGCCGTCACCAAAGGCGTCGTTCACAAGAACACCGGCTCGCGGAAAGTGTCCCGCCTGGCCGCCCAGCTCAAGAAGATGGCTGCTGCCTAAGGTTGCGGCGCCGAGCGTCTAGCTCGGCAGCTAAACATCTTAAATAGCTATAGTTTACAATGCACCCGCTGGTCGAAAGACCGGCGGGTGTTTTCGTGCGCTGCAGCATTTCATCCACAGGCCTGCGGCGAATCTTCTCAGTTAACGGATGGTCGAAATCCAGATTCCCTTGCCGCGCGAGGGGTCGATTTGAGTCAACGAAAATATCGACTTGAGCTGCGAAGAATCTGCGTTGACCCCCTCGGCTCCCTGACTAGTGTTCAGGTCTTAAGCGCGTTCTTCCATCCCATCTCGGATGAAAACAGCGGCGGGAGGAGTCTACCTTCTCGCCGGATAAGAACTTGTGTTTGTTGAACAAAGATCCGGAAAGGCGCGGGGCCTCGATCCGGACGGGCAGGTGATGGTTGGTGATGACGATGACGACCGGGGGCATTGCGGGCAATATGGCCGAAGCTGCGGCTGGCGCGGTCTGGACGAAGACCTGCGTGGCGCTGAAGCGCGAACTGGGCGAGGCCACCTTCGGGTCTTGGCTGGGCCAGGCGACGCTGCGCGAACGCGGCGATGACGTCTGCCTGGTGGCCGCCACCGGCGTGGCGCGCGACTGGATTCGCCGTCATGCCTGGCGCCGTATCGGCGAGCTGTGGGCTCAGAACGACCCCATGGGTCGCGCGCTGGATCTGAAGTCGCGCATGGAATTCGACCAGGCCGCTCCGGCGTCGCCCGTGATCACGGCTTCGGCCCTTGCGGCGGCTGTCGCTGTCACGCCTGCGGAAACCGGTGTCATCGAAATCGAGATCGACCTGACCGCGCCCCGCGCGGCGCGTCAGCAGGGCCTGCAGGAGCGCTTCTCCTTCGACACCTTCGTCGCCGGACCGGCCAACGAGTTCGCCTTCGCGGTCGCCCGCCGGGTGGCCTCCTGGGCCGACGGCCACTTCAATCCCGTGCTCTTCCACGGCCCCTACGGCTTCGGTAAGACCCACCTGCTGAACGCCATGGCCTGGGAGGCCATGCGGACGGCGCCGGGCAAGCGCGTGGTCTATCTGACCGCCGAGCGCTTCACCTCCACATTCGTCAAGGCGGTGCAGGACCGCCAGACCGCGGCCTTCAAGGAAGAACTGCGTAACGCTGATCTGCTGCTGATCGACGACGTGCAGTTCGTGGCCGGCAAGACCTCCACGCAAGAAGAACTGTTCCACACCCTGATGGCCCTCATCGAGGACGGCCGCCGGGTGGTGATGACCGCCGACCGGTCGCCGGCCGAGCTGTCGGAAATGGAGCCGCGCCTGCGCAGCCATCTGCAGGCCGGTCTGGTCTGCGGCATCGAACCCGCCGACCGCACCCTGCGTCTGGGCATCCTGGAGCGGAAGCTGGCCACCCTGGCCGGTCAGGGCCGCTTCGTCCCCTCGGCCAAGGCCGAGGTGCTGGAATTCCTCGCCGACCGCTTCACCGACAGCGTGCGCGAGCTGGAGGGTGCCTTGAACACCCTGGTGGCCCGGGTCGGCGGCGAGGTCGCCCGCCTCTCCCTGGACGAGGCCCAGGCCATCCTGCGCCCCAACCTCTCCTGCACAGAGAAGCGGGTGACGGTGGACCAGATCCAGAAGGCCGTGGCCGAGCACTACGGCCTCAAGCAGGCCGACATGATCTCCGAGCGCCGCGCCCGCGCGGTGGCCCGGCCCCGCCAGGCGGCCATGTGGATCGCCAAGCAGATCACCACCCGCTCCCTGCCCGACATCGGGCGGCGGTTCGGCGGCCGCGACCACACCACCGTCCTGCACGCCGTGCGCCGCATCGAGGCCCTGAAGGCCGACGATCCGGTCCTGGCCCGCGACCTCGACACCCTGCTGCGCAAGCTGCGCAGCTAGGCTTCAGTCTCCGAGATTGAAACGAAGGCCCGCCACCCCCGGCGGGCCTTTCGCTTTTTGGCGGCGACGGCGACTAGAAATCCAGGTGGATGATTGGAGCCCCTATGGCCTCACAGCACAGGGTGAAGAAGGCGCCGGAAATCTCGCCATGATCGATCCGCTCGGCCACCTGGGCCTCGGTGAACGGTTCTCCGAGCCGCACGAGCAGGGAGGCAAGCTCCCGATCGTCGATCCGGCGCTCCGCCAAGGCGGCCTTCAGGAGGCCGCGCACCCGTTCCATCGCTTGGGCATCCGTCATGCCGGACCTCCAATATCCCCTGGGAGGCCATGCATCTCGGCCGCCTCCGTGGCCGGATTGGGGCGGTCGGCCGGAGCTGGGCGACGGCGCAAAAAGGGCGGCCGCATCGCTGCGGCCGCCCCTTCGATGTCTCAGAGGGTTGGGCGCTTACGCGTCTTCGCCCTGCTTGGCCGAGAGGTCTTCGCCGGTTTCCTGGTCGACGACCTTCATGGACAGACGGGTCTTGCCGCGATCGTCGAAGCCCAGGAGCTTCACCTTCACGGTCTGGCCTTCGACGAGGACGTCGGAGACCTTGGCCACGCGGTCGCTGGAGATCTGGCTGACATGCACCAGGCCGTCCTTGGCGCCGAAGAAGTTCACGAAGGCGCCGAAGTCGACGATCTTCACGACCTTGCCAGTGTAGATGGCGTTCAGCTCGGGCTCGGAGACGATCGACTTGATCCACTCCTTGGCGGCGTCGATCTTGGACTGATCGGAGGCCGAGACCTTAATGGTGCCGTCGTCCTCGATGTCCACCTTGGCGCCAGTCTTTTCCACGATCTCGCGGATGACCTTGCCGCCCGTGCCGATCACTTCACGGATCTTGTCGACCGGAACCTTCATGGTCTCGATCTTCGGGGCGAACTCGCCGAGTTCCTGACGCGGGGCTTCCATGGCCTTGGCCATCTCGGCGAGGATGTGCTTGCGGCCACCCTTCGCCTGTTCCAGCGCCTGCTTCATGATCGCTTCGGTGATGCCGGCGATCTTGATGTCCATCTGCAGGGAGGTGATGCCGTCCTCGGTGCCGGCGACCTTGAAGTCCATGTCGCCGAGGTGGTCTTCGTCACCCAGGATGTCCGACAGAACCGCGAAGCCGTCCTTTTCGAGGATCAGGCCCATGGCGATGCCGGAGACCGGCTTCTTCAGAGGCACGCCCGCATCCATCAGGGCCAGCGAGGAGCCGCAGACCGAGGCCATCGAGGACGAGCCGTTGGACTCGGTGATCTCGGAGACCAGGCGGATGGTG
>JAYVDG010000543.1:0-3577 GCA_043749525.1 Phenylobacterium sp. | reverse complement strand
CCTTCACCCCGCGCCGGGCGGTGCTGACCCTGGGGGTGACCCAGACCATCGGCTATGCCTGCTCCACCTACCTGCCCGCGACGCTGGCCAAGCCGATGGCGGCGGACGTGGGGATGTCGACCTCGGCGGTGTTCCTGGCCTTTTCCGCCGCCCTGCTGCTGCAGGCGGTGACCGGGCCGCGCATCGGGCGGCTGGTGGACCAGAGGGGCGGACGCCTGCCGCTGTCGGTGGCGAGCGTGCTGTTCGCCGCGGGCCTCATCGGGCTGGCGCTGTCGCACACGCCGGCGATGCTGATCATCTCCTGGTTCGTCATCGGGTTCGGCATGTCGGCGGGGCTCTACGACATCGCCTTCGCCGGCTTGGTGGGCTGGTTCGGCGCCGATGCGCGGCGGTCGATCACCGGGGTGACGCTGATCGCCGGCTTCGCCAGCACCATCGGTTGGCCGCTCACCGCCTGGCTGGAGCACGTCGTCGGCTGGCGCGGGGCGTGCCTGGCCTGGGCGGCGCTGAATATCCTGATCGCCCTGCCCCTGCATCTGACCCTGCCCCGCGCGCCGGCGCCCGAGCCCGAGCCCGCCCACGACGCCCCGCCGGTGAGCGACGCCGCCCTGCCCGGCGACACCGCCAAGATGGTGCTGATGGCCACCGCGTTCGCCGTGCAGTCGGCCATCGGCTCGGCGATGTCGGCCCACCTGCCGCCTCTGCTCAACGCCATCGGGGTGGCCGCCGCCGCCGCCGTGGCCGCAGCCGCCCTGGTGGGTCCGGCCCAGGTGGCCGCCCGGCTGGCTGAGTTCGCCCTGGTGCGCCGCATCCATCCGCTGATCTCCGGCCGCTTCGCCGTGGCCATGTTCCCCATCGGCGCCGTGTTGCTGATCGTGTGCGGCGGCATCGCCGCGGCGCCCTTCACCATCCTGTATGGGGCGGGCAACGGGCTCTTCACCATCGTGCGTGGCGCCCTGCCGCTGGCCCTGTTCGGCGAGCGCAACTATGGCCGCCGGCTGGGGGTGTTGAACGTGCCCGCCCGCCTGCTGCAGGCCGCCTCGCCCTTCGTCTTCGCCCTGATGCTGGAGAGGTCGGCCAACCTGGCGCTGGCCATCATGGCGGTGGGATCGGTGCTCGCGCTGGGCGCCCTGCTGCTGCTGCGCAAGCCGGAAAGCGCGGCCTGACGTCGCCCGGGGCTTCCCCTGCCCTGGGACTCTGCTAGACCGGAGAAATTGATTTATCAGTTATAAAAAAGGGAGCCTGCGCGGCTTTTTTAGATCTCCTGCACGCGCGGCCGGGACGCCATTGGAAGAAAAAATTACCGACGAACTTGAGGCCATCGGCGAGACCGAGGCCGCCTTCGAAGCCCAAGACACCGAGAGCATGGCGGACAAGGAAGCCGCCTATGAGAAGTTTGTCTGGGACAACCTGAAGCGCAACTATATCGGCAACTATCTGCACGGCATGCTGGGCATGACCGGCTTCCGACTGGTCAATGCGCCCACCTTCCTGCCGGCCTACCTGCACCTGATCTCCGGCTCCAACGCCCTGGTGGGCCTGGCGCTGGGCCTGCAACAACTGGGCAGCGTGATCTCGCCGGTGTTCGGCGCCACCCAGATCGAGCACCGCACCAAGGTGATGCCGGCCGCCATCTGGATGGGGGGCCTGGCCCGGGTGCAGATCGTCGGCATGGCGCTGGCCGGCTGGTTCCTGCACGGCCAGCCGCTGGTCATCGCCATGATGGTGCTGATGTTCCTGTTCGGCCTGTTCATGGGCACCCAGCGGGTGGTGTTCGGCTTCCTGATGGCCAAGGTGATCCCGCTCAGCCGCCGGGGCCGCCTGCAGGCTTGGCGCAACGCGACAGGGTCATTGATCGCCGCGGCGCTCGCCTATGCGGCGGGCAAGTACATCATCAAGGCCGATCTGTTCGGCAACGGCTATTCCACCACCTTCGCCCTATCGGCCTTCCTCACCACCTGCGGGCTATGGGCCCTGCAGCTCCTGCTGAAGGAGCCCGAGCCGCCGAACCTGCCCGCGCGGTCAGGCTTCCGGGACCGGCTGAAGGACTTCCCGCGGCTGATCCTGTCGGACCACAGCTACGCCTGGTTCCTGGTCATGCAGATGGCGGGCACCGCGGGCCGAGCGGCGACGCCGTTCTACGCCATCTATGTCACCCACCTGATGACGGTGGGCGGCGAGGTGCACGGGGCGGTCGGCGCCGGCGCCTTCCTGGGCGTGCTGGGCCTCTGCTACATCGGCGCGGACGCGATCTCCAACCTGGTCTGGGGCTATATGGGGGACAAGACCGGCTTCAAGCTGGTGCTGATCCTGTCGATCTCCTTCTCGGTGGCCTCCACCATCCTGCTGATGACCGTGCACGAGCCCTGGGCCTTCTTCCTGGCCTTCTTCGGCCTGGGCGGATCGCAGTCGGGCTACATGATGGCGGCCCAGACCATGATCCTGGAGTTCGGCGGCCGCGAGGACATGCCCATGCGCATCGCCATCTCCTCCATGGCCGAGGGGATCATGGCCTCGATCGGTCCTCTGGTGGCCGGCGTGATGGCCGACCAGCTAGGCTATACCTCCGTGTTCGCGACCTCGATCGCCTTCCTGGTGGTGGCCCTGGTGATCCTGTTCGCCGCGGTGAAGGAGCCGCGCACCGCCCGCCTCGCAGCGGCGTAGCCAAAACTCGGAGGTCAGGCCGCGAGCTTGGCCTCCGCCGCCGCGGCGATGCGGGCCTTGGCCATTTCGTTGGCCACCTCGTGGGTCGGGCGGCGCTCGGAGATCGAGCGGGCCAGGACCTCGTCGAGGGTCTGCGTGAGGCGGTCGAGCTTGGCGGCGACCCAGGCGGCGTCGAAGCTGGTCCCGGCTTCCAGGGCGGCGATCTCGGCGGCGACGTTGATGATGCCGCCGCCGTTGATCACGTAGTCCGGTGCATAGAGCATGCCGCGCTCGAAGAGGGCGCGCCCCACCTCCGGCGTGGCCAGCTGGTTGTTGGCGCCGCCGGCGATGATGCGGGCCTTCAGGCGCGGGAGGGTCTCGGCGTTGATGGCGCCGCCGAGCGCGCAGGGCGCGAAGACCTCGGCATTGGCCTCGAAGATGTCGGCGGGACTGACCACCTTGGCGCCGGTGCGCTCGGCGACGGCGCGCAGGGCATCGGTATTGGTGTCGGTGATCACCAGCTTGGCGCCGGCGGCGTGCAGCTTGTCGGCCAGGTAGGCGCCGACATGGCCGACCCCCTGGATGGCCACGGTGACGCCACCCAGGTCACGGTTGAGGGCCCGGCGGACGCTGAGCGCCACGCCTCGGAACACACCCTCGGCGGTGACCGGCGACGGATCGCCCGAGGCGGCTTCATGCCCCTCAAGGCCGGCGACATAGCGGGTCTCGCGCCGCGCATGCATCAGGTCGGCCGGCGAGACGCCGACATCCTCGGCGGTCCAGTAGCGGCCGCCCATCGCGTCCACGGCGCGGCCGAAGGCCTCGAACAGGGCCGGCGTCTTCTGGGTGCGGCTGTCGCCGATGATCACGGCCTTGCCGCCGCCCAGGGGGATGTCGGCCATGGCGTTCTTGTAGGACATGGCCCGCGACAGCC
>JAYVDG010000542.1:0-9632 GCA_043749525.1 Phenylobacterium sp. | reverse complement strand
GACCCGTGAGCCAGGAGACCTGCCTGACGCAGTCGTCCTTCGACCGGCCGGGGTGCGCCGAGCGAACGGGGATTGTCCCGAGAGGCGACGTTTGTTGGGCCGTGGCCCGGCGATCGTGCGCCCGCGCCCTTACCCGGCGTCTGCGTCCTGTCGCCGTGTGGCGGTTCGTCGTCAGATGAAGGGGCAAGACCCATGAAGACCTATCTCTACTCGACCTCCGCCGCCGCGCTGGCCGTGGCGCTGTTCACCTCCGGCTACGCGTGGGCCGACGACAAGGCGCCTACCCCCGACGCCGCCGGCGCCGAGGCCGCCAACCCGGTCAGCGAGCTGATCGTCACCGCCGCCCGCGGGCCGCAGGACCCGGCCAAGGTCGGACAGTCGGTCACCGTGCTGAACGCCGCACAGATCGCGGCCAGCCAGCAGGTGCTGGTCTCCGACCTGATCTCGCGCACCGCCGGCGTCGCCTATTCCCGCAACGGCGGGCCGGGCGGCATCACCACCATCCGCATCCGCGGGGCGGAGGGCGACCAGACCGTGGCCGTGGTGGACGGGGTGAAGATCAACGACCCCTCGGCGCCGGGCGGCGGCTACAACTTCGCCAACCTGCTGACCGGGGACGTGGCGCGCATTGAGATCCTGCGCGGCGCCCAGTCGACCCTGTGGGGCAGCCAGGCGATCGGCGGGGTGGTGAATATCGTCACCGCCGAGCCGACGCGGGCCTTCGAGGGCGGGGTGCAGGCCGAGGCCGGGACCCAGAACAGCTATTATGTGCGCGGCGCGGCGGGCGGGATCAGCGACCACCTGGTCTGGCGGCTGTCGGCCAGCCACGATGAGACCGACGGGGTCTCGTCCTATGCCAAGGGGGCCGAGGACGACGGCTATCGCACCACGGCGGTGAGCGGCCGGGCCCGGGTGATCGCCAGCGACGCGGTGTCGCTGGACCTGCGGGCGGTCTACACCAAGAGCCGCAACGACTTCGACGGCTTCCCGCCGCCCCTCTACAGCTTCGCCGACACGGGCCAGTACGCGGAGATCGAGGAGCTGGTGGCCTACGCCGGGTTGAACGTGGCCCTGCTGGACGGCCGGCTGAAGAACCGCCTGGCCTATGGCTACACCAATTCCGACAGCCTGAACTTCAACCCGGCCCAGGCGGTGACACCGGTCACCTTCGACTCCACGGGGCGGAACAAGCGCTGGGAGTACCAGGGGACCTTCGAGATCGCGCCGGCCTGGACCGCCACCTTCGGCGCCGAGCGCGAGGAGGCGTCTTTCCGCACCCGCGCGCCGTCGGCCTTCACCCCCAACCCCGCGGCGGCCACCGCCAAGGTCGCGATCGACAGCCTGTATGCTCAGGTTCGTGGGGACCTCAGCGATCACTTGTCGGTCAGTGTCGGCCTGCGCCGCGACAGCCACGACACCTTCGGCGATCACACCCTGGGACAGCTGGCGGGCGCCTGGTCGCTGGGGGATGGGGCGACCATCCTGCGGGCCAGTTTCGGCCAAGGATTCAAGGCCCCGACCCTCTATCAGCTCTACTCGACCTACGGGAATAAGGGGCTGAAACCGGAGCAGGCGGACGCCTTCGACGCCGGGGTCGAGCACACGGTGGGCGACGGTTGGTTGGTGGTGACGGCCACGGGCTTCGCGCGGTCGACGGAGAACCAGATCGACTTCGTCTCCTGCACCTTCGGGTCGCTGACCCCGGTCTGCAATCCGGGCGGCGTGCCCCGCTTCGGCTACTACGATAACATCGCCAAGACCAAGGCGCACGGGGCCGAGCTGGTGGCGGCGGCCGAGTTGGGCGCCTTCACCCTGGACGCCAACTACACCTGGACCCACACCGAGAACCTCTCGGCCGGGGCCAATCACGGCAAGGAATTGGCCCGCCGGCCCGAGCATCAGGCCAACCTGGCGGCCACCTACAAGTGGGGGGTTGGTCTCTCCGCGACGGCCGCCATTCGCTACGTCGGGGCCAGCTTCGACAATGCCGCGAACAGCTACACCCTGCAGAGCTACACCCTGCTGGACCTGCGGGCGTCCTACCCGGTGAACGAGACCTTCGAGGTCTATGGCCGAGTCGATAACATCTTCGACGACAGCTACGAGACGGTCCGCAACTACGGCACGCTGGGCCGCACCGCGACGGTGGGCGTGCGCGCCAAGTTCTGATGCGATAAGGGTTCGCGGCGGGGGAGGGCCTCCGCCGCAGCCTCTTGGGGAGACGGGTTTGGCCGCACTGATGATCCAGGGCTGCGGGTCCGATGTGGGCAAGTCGGTGCTGGTGGCTGGCCTCTGCCGGCTGTTCGCCAACCGGGGTCTCAGCGTCGCGCCCTTCAAGCCGCAGAACATGTCCAACAACGCCGCGGTGACAGAGGGCGGCGGCGAGATCGGCCGCGCCCAGGCCCTCCAGGCCCTGGCCTGCCGGGTGGCCCCGACTGTCGACATGAACCCAGTGCTGCTGAAGCCGCAGAGCGATACCGGCGCCCAGGTGGTGATCCTGGGGCAGGTGGCCGGGGCCTTCGAAGCCGCCGCCTACCAGGCCCGCAAGGCCGATTGGCTGGAGATCGTGGTGGCGAGCTTCCGCCGCCTGGAGGCCAGCTACGACCTGGTCCTGGTGGAGGGCGCCGGCAGTCCGGCCGAGACCAATCTCCGCGCCGGCGACATCGCCAATATGGGCTTCGCGCGGGCGGCGAACGTGCCGGTCGTCCTGGTGGGCGACATCGACCGTGGCCATGTGATCGCCGCCCTGGTGGGCGCCCACACGGTGCTTGAGGCGGGCGACGCGGCGATGATCAAAGGCTTCCTGATCAACAAGTTCCGCGGCGACCCGGCCCTGTTCGATACGGGCCGCGCGGAGATTGTGGCCCGCACCGGCTGGCGCGACTGCGGCATGGCCCCGTGGCTGGCGGCGGCGCGCCGACTGCCCGCCGAGGACGCCCTGGTCTTCGACCGCCCCAGCGGCGCGCGCACCAGGATCGCCGTGCCGCTGCTGTCGCGGATCGCCAATTTCGACGACCTCGACCCCTTGCGCGCCGAGCCGGAGGTGGACCTGATGTTCGTCCCACCGGGGACCGCCCTGCCCGGCGACGCCGACCTGGTGATCCTGCCGGGGACCAAGTCCACCCTGGCCGACCTCGCCTTTGTCCGCACCCAGGGCTGGGACATCGACATCGCCGCCCACGTCCGGCGCGGCGGCCGGGTGCTGGGAATCTGCGGCGGCTTCCAGACGCTGGGACGGACGGTGGCCGATCCGTCAGGCCTGGAGGGCCGGGCGGGAAGCGCGCCGGGCCTGGGCCTGCTCGACGTCGAGACGGTGCTGGAGGGCGCCAAGGTGCTGCACGCGGCGGCCGGTAAGCTCACCGGCGGCGCGCGGTTCGAGGGCTATGAAATCCACCTGGGCCGCACCACGGGACCGGGTCTCGCCCGCCCGTTCCTGGTGGGCGAGGATGGCGTTCCCGGCGGCGCGGTCTCCGCCGACGGGCGTATCGCCGGAGCCTATGTCCACGGCCTGTTCAATGCGGGTGACGCGCGCGCGGCCCTGCTGGCCCAGCTGGGCGCCAAGTCCCAGGGCGGCGACCACGGCGCGGTGGTGGACGCCGCCCTGGACGAACTGGCTCAGGCCCTGGACCAGGCCTTCGACATCGACACGCTGGCGGCCATCGCCGGCCTCTAGAACGACTGCCCAAAGCTGATGGCGATCGTCCGGGGACGGGTCACCACATAGTAGGGTTCGGCCCCGCAGACCGGGCAACCGACATAGCGGTACTGGTCGCCGCGCTTGTCGAAGGCGTTCAGGATCGACAGTTCGGCGTGCCAGTTGTTCCGCTCCAGGCCGGCCGTGAAATCGGCCTGGGCATAGGCCCGCAGCTTGCCGAGTTCGGCCCGCTCGGCCAGACGCAGGTCGCCCCAGTTGGAGGACTGATAGACGAAGGCCCCCTGGATGTGGGCGTTGAAGTCGTTCCACGGGAACTCGTAGCGGACCGTGGTGTTGGCCTTGATCTTGGGCGTCACCGGCAGGGAGGTGCCGGTGGGCGCCTGGGGCGTGGCGCAGGTCTGTACCGGCTTGCCGGTGGCAGGATTGACCGTGCCGCAATAGTCCTCGGTGAGCTTGGCGTCGGTATAGGTGGCCGCGCCGCCGATGGTCAGCCCCTCCACGGGCACCCAGCTCAACTCGACCTCGGCGCCCTTGATGCGGGCCTGGCCGGCGTTCTGGATCTCGGTGAAGGCGTTGGGGCCGAGGAAGGAGAACTGGAAGTCCTTCCAGTCCTCCACATAAACCGCCCCGTTGAACCGCACGGTGTTGTCGGCCCACTGGGTCTTCCATCCCAGTTCGTAGTTGTAGAGGTAGTCGGAGTCGTAGGGCGCGCGGGTCCCGCGGCGGTTGATCCCGCCGGGCCGGAAGCCTTCGGAATAGGTCGCGTAGACCATCTTGTCGTCGTCGATCTTGTAGGTGGCGTTGGCCTTGAAGATCTGGCCCGTCTCCTTCACCCGCTTGTCCAGGTTGGTGCAGGGGCCATTTCCGACGCTGGCCGGCGCGAAACAGGCAGCCTCGCCGGTACGCGAGCTGAAGCCCGACCCGAAGCCGAAGAAGCCCTTCAGGCTGTTGTCGGACTTGAAGGCCCGCATCCCGCCGGTGACGGTCAGCTTGGGGGTGATGTCGAAGGAGACCTCGGCGAAGGCCGCGTAGTCGCGATCCACGCGGAACTGCTCGGTGAGCCAGATGGTGCCGGGCCAGCCGGCGGGCGACAAGGCCGGGTCGAAGTTGGTGATCTGGTAGTTCTGCTCGATGAAGTGGCTCTGCCGCTGGGCGAAGGCGCCGACCACGAACCGGGTCCGCCAGTCCTGCGGCGAGGACAGCCGGATCTCATGGCTGTAGCGCGTGAACTTGTCGTGGCCGCTGATCCGCTGTGTGGGATCGATGATCGCCCCCGAAGCGTCGGTGATGTAGGCGCCCGAGCCGAACAGGGTGTCGTAGAAATAGGAATAGTCGGTGTAGTCGGTGTGGCTGTCGATCTTCCGCGCCATGTAGGCGCCAGTATAGACGAGGTCGAGGTCGGATACCTTGCCCTCAACGGCCAGGGCCGCCTGATACCAGCGGTCGTGGTTGTCCTCGGGCAGGTAGTGTTGGACCTTCAGTTCGCCGATCAGAGGATCGTAGCCGAACACGCCGCTGGTCTTTTGGTCCTGGCCCATGATGGTGGGCTTGATCGTCCAGTTCTCGTTCAGCCGCAGCAGCAGGGCGACCCGCGCGCCGTAGGTGTCGACCTCGTTGTAGTCCTTCTTGGCCGTGCTGGTCAGGGTGACGCCGGAGACCGGATAGGTGCGGCTGCCGGCGACGTTGTCGATATAGCCCGCGTCGTGCTCATCCCAGGCTACTAGGCGGATGGCCATCTGGTCGCTCATCGGAATATTGACCATGCCCTCGGCGACGTAGCCTTGGCCGCCATGGGCCACAGTGTTGCCCTGCAGGTCGTACTTGGCGCTGTAGTCGCCGATCTCGGGCTGGTTGGTGATGATCCGCAGGGTGCCGGCCTGGGAGCTGGCGCCGTAGAGCGTGCCCTGCGGCCCGGCCAGGGCCTCGACGCGGGCGATGTCATATATATGCAGGTCCAGCGCGCCGCCGATGGTGGTGATCGGGGCTTCGTCGAGATAGGTGCCGACGCTGGGCAGGGAGCCGGAGTGGTTGCCGTCGCCGCCGGAGGCCACGCCGCGCATATAGACGTTGGAATAGCCCGGCGCCCCGCTCTGGAAGGAGACGCTGGGCAGGTATTTCACGTAGCCGGCGAAGTCGTTGACATTGAGCTGCTCGAGCTTCTTGGTGGTGAAGGCGGTAACCGCCACCGGCACGTCCTGAAGGTTCTCCTCACGCTTCTGGGCGGTGACCACCAGCTCCTCGACCATCGCCCCGCCGCCCGCAGACTGAGCGTAGCCGCTCCCGGCCAGCATGGTGCTCGTCATCAGGACGGCGCTGAGCGCCATCCTCCGCGGCAGGCTCGTCTTTGCGCGCATGGTCAGGCCCCTCAATGTCGACATTTCGACTCCTGATCAGCAGTTGCGTCCCGACGCGCTTACACTGTCAAGCTGTCGGGACACGGTCATAGAACGGTGTTGCGCGGGCGCCACCTGGGATGGTCGTGGACGGAGCGTTCAGGCCTTGAAATCAGGCGCCGCCGGATAGGCCTGCAGCACCGGGCCCAGGGCGGTCTTCAGCGGCCCCAGCCAAGGCTCGTAACGACGCCAGTGGTCGACGCCGTCGGTGAAGATCGGCTGGCGGACCTGCTCGGAACTGGCGGTGCGCACCGCCCGGTCGTTCTCGTGGAAGGCCAGGCAGGCGGCCTCGAAGGGCAGGCCGCAATAGTCCAGCAGGGCGCGGACCTCCGCCTCTGGATCGGCCACCATCTGCTCGTAGATCACCCGGTGGACGCGTCCCGGCAGCACCGCGTCGAAGTGGGCCATCAGCTCCACATAGTCGCCGTAGTAGCGGCCGAGATCGGTGAGGTCGTAGGTGAAGCCCTGGCCGCGGGCGAAGTGCTGCTTGAAGCCCGAGAAGCAGCAGCCGAGCGGATGGCGCCGCGCGTCGATGATCCTGGCGTTCGGCAGGATCAGATGGATCAGCCCGACGTGGGAGAAGTTGTTGGGCATCTTGTCGATGAAGAACGGCCGCCCGAGCTTCCGTTGGCCCCTGGTGCGGTCGAGGTATTCCTCCCCCAGCGTGCGGCAGGCGGCGGCGTCCAGGTCGGCCAGCGCCTGCGGATAGGCAGAGGCCTGATCGGCACGCTCGCGGCCCCCCAGCCGCTTGGCGATGGCGGGGATGTCGGGCAGCTCCATGGTGCCCTCGATGGCCGAGTGGCTGGCTAGGATCTGCTCCACAAGGGTCGAGCCCGCGCGCGGCAGGCCCAGGATGAAGATCGGATCGGGCGCCTCGGCGCCATAGCCCTCGCGGGCCGCGAAGAACCCCCGGGTGAACAGCGCCTTGCAGCGACGCACATGGTCGTGGGTCTCGTGCGCGTCATAGGTCAGGGTCTCGCGGCGCAGGGCGTTTCCCAGGGCGTACTGCTCGAAGGAGGCGGCGCAATCGGCGGCGTCCTCCAGCGCCTTGCCCAAGGCGAAGTACAGGTGGAAGCGATCCTCTGACGAGATATCCGTCCGTGCCAGTTGAACCTGCATGGCCGCCATGTCGGCGTCGCTGAACGTCACGGTCTTGAGGTTGGCCAGGCTCCACCAAGCCTCGCCGAGGGCTGGCGCGAGCGCCAGGCTCCGGCGGTAGGCGGCGATGCTGTCGGCCTGCCGGCCCACGGTCTTCAGCGCATGACCCAGGCTCATCCAGGCCTTGGGCTGGGCCGGGAAGTCGGCCAGCAGCTTCTCGTAGATGGCGATGGTCTGGCCATAGTCGCCGGTCTGGCCCAGGGCGGCGGCCTTCAGATTACGGTAGCCCGGATTGCGGGGATCCTTGGCCAGCAGCTTGTCGACCTCGACGGCGGCGGCGGCGGCCTTGGTCTGGCGGTAGAGCACGATGGCCAGGTTCAGCCGCGCGGCGTCGAACTCCGGCGCCAGGGCCAGGGCATGGATCAGCAGGGCTTCGGCGTCCTCGTAGCGCGCCAGCCGCGTCGCCACCTCGGCCAGCATGCGCAGGGCCGGAACCTCGTCGGGGCGCGTCTTCAGCACCTCACGCAGGGTGTGCTCCGCCACCGCCAGCTTCCCCTCGACCAGGGCTGCCCCGGCCTCCAGGAGCTGCGGGTCCTTGGTGGCGCAGGCGATCTGCCGGGCGGTGGCGGCCTGCGCGGCGGAGGTGTTCCCGACCAGCCGGTGCTGCTCGGCGGTCAGCCGCCAGGCTTCGGCCAGATCGGGTTTCAGCAAGAGCGCATGCGCCAGCGCCGCCAGCGCGCCGGGGCCGTCGCCCAGGGCGCCGCGAACCCGGCCCAGTTCCAGATGCGCCATCGCCCAGCGCGGCTGCGAGGCGGCGAGCGGCGTCAGTACTTCCAGCGCCTCACCGAGCCGGTCCTGCCCTTCCAGGGCCTGACCCAGCAGCAGCAACGCCTCGGGATGGCCGGGCGCCGCCTTGAGGATTTCCAGGGTCTGCTGCTGCGCCAGGTCGGGCCGCGCGGCCAGCATTCGGCGGGTATGGTCCAGCGCGACGGCCAGGGCGCCGACGGGGGCGGAGGTGTCGCTCACGGTCTGGTCCAGGGTCTGTCCACGGGGCGATCAAGACCGCTCGCCGTCCACGGTGTCAATTGAGCGTCTGGCCTGTCCCCGCGGCGCGCGGCTATGGTCGGGGGATGAGCAACCTACATGAGCCGGTCGCCGCCTGGATCAAGGCGCGGGTGACGCGCAACCCGCCGCTGGCCGCGGAACCGGAACTGAACACCGTCCTGCGGGTCCTGGCGATCTGGCGCTCGCGCGCAATCGCCAATCTCCTGCTGCGCAATCACGGGGCGAAGATCCTGGGTGGCCCCTTCGCGGGCATGGACTATGTGGGGACGGCCACGGAGGGGGCCCTGGCCCCGCGTCTGCTGGGCTCATACGAATCCGAACTGCACCCGGCCATCGCCCGGTTCGCGGCCGGGGACTTCGATTGCGTCGTCGATGTGGGTTGCGCGGAGGGCTACTACGCCGTGGGCCTGGCCCGGCTGATGCCGGCCGTCACCGTCTATGCCTATGACATCGTGGAAGCCGCCCGCCTGGCCTGCGCCGAACTGGCCGGCAAGAACGGCGTCGCCGACCGGGTGGTGGTGCGCGAGACCTTCACGCCGACGGGCTTTGAGGAATTCGCCGACCGCCGCTGCCTGGTGATGATGGACGTGGAGGGGGCGGAGGATGACCTGCTGCGGCCCGACCTGTCCCCGGCCCTGGCCAGGATGAGCCTGATCGTCGAGACCCACGACGTCTACCGGCCCGGCGTGCTGGACCGGGTGACCGAGCGGTTTTCCGCCACCCACGACATCCAGCGCCTGAACCAGCAGGGCAAGAGCGTGCCGCTGCCCGACTGGCTGGCGGCCCAGGGGCATCTCGACCACCTGATCGCGGTCTGGGAGTGGCGCGTCCGGCCCACCCCCTGGCTGGTGATGACACCGAAGGCGCCCGCCTGATGGTTCAGGGATTCCGACTGGACGGCGGGGCCGAGAGCCTGGTCTTCCTCACCACCGAGGCCGGCGCTCCCCGGCTCGTCTATTGGGGGCCCGACCTGGGGGCGGGCGATCCGATCCCGGCCCTGGCGCGGCTGTCGATCCGCGCCATTCCGCACGGCATGCTGGACGCTGGCGAGCGGCTGAGCTGGCTGCCGGAGGCGGGGCAGGGGTTCACCGGCCATCCGGGCCTGCTGGCCCATCGCAATGGCGCCGAGGTGGTCAGCCAGATGAGCCTGCGCGACGCTGAGCTGACGCCCGGCGCCGCGACCCTGGTGCTGGAGGATGTCGCCGCCGGGATCGAGCTGACCCTGAGCCTCGTCCTGGAGGCCGCCACCGGTGTGCTCACCAGCCGCACGGCCCTGCGCAACCTGGGGCCTGATCCCCTGACCGTCGACTGGCTGGCGGCCGGCGCATTCGACAGCCCGCACGCCGACCTGCTGTTGTTCGAGGGCCGCTGGACCCGCGAATTCGCCCCGGTCCGCCAGACCCTCTCCACCGGCCTGATCG
>JAYVDG010000541.1:0-3590 GCA_043749525.1 Phenylobacterium sp. | reverse complement strand
TCGCGCAGGCGGCGTGCAGGATCGGGATCTGGGCCTTGTTCTTGGTGAAGGCCAGGGCCGTCGACGGGCGCTTGGGCAGCGGCCGTGGCCGCGGCGGAATCCGGGTCAGGTCTACCGCGTTGAGCAGGATCTCCACCCGCGCCGGATCGATCGCCTCGACCTGGACGAGGCGGTCGCGCACGGCCTCGTCGACGGCCAGGTAGCGATGGATCTGCGGGAAATGCGGCGGCCGTTCCTGCCAGAAGAGCCAGGCATGGGTCATCGACACCACGGGGGCGTCGGGGAAGTGGAGGATGGCCTCGGCGGTCTGGACGTAGTGATGGCCGTGGATGATGTCGGGGGCCTCGGCCATCTGCGCCAGGTCGGAGATCACCGCCACGCCGCGAGCGTGCAACTCCTGCGCGAGGGGGCCCAGATGTGGCGAATAGACGATCGGCCGGTGGCCCCGGCGCTGGAACCCCAGGGCCAGGTCGCGCACCACGCTCTCGGTGCCACTCCGACCGTCCAGCCAGACATTGGTGATCAGGATCTTCAGCGGATTGGCCTTCACGCCATCACCGACGCCGGGGTCGTCGCCGCCGCCGCCAGGGTGATGGCGATAGGCGCCACGTGCCGCCAACGGAGCACCGACCCGTACAGACCCGACGCCACCCGCGCCTCGCCGTACTGTTCGTAGAGCGGCGCCTGTCCGGCGCGCGGGACCAGTTCGGCAAAGGGGCGCGGGTCGTGAAGGGTCTCATGGGCCAACAGCGCCTCGCCGCCGTAGGCCAGCAGTTGGGTGACGTCATCGCCGATCTCGGGGAAGGCGCGGGCCAGGGCGAGCTTGCGCGCCACCTCGGCTTCCGAGAGATCGAGGCGTAGCCGTTCAGGCCCGGGTTGCGGCGTCCCCATCGAAGGTGGCACCACGGGATAGTCCAGCACCTCGACGGGCCGGCCCAACCTCGCCGCCGCACGGCTGGCCGCCACCTCCACGGTGAGACGCCACAGGTCGTGGACCACGTTGTAGAGCTGCCAGGCGTCGGTCACCACCTGGCCCACGTCGCGCGCCACGAAGCTCTCGGCCAGTTCATCGGCCAGGGACAGGAAGGGCGCGGCGTCGCTTGCCAGGATCCAGCCGTAGACCTCGCGATCAAGGTGGCGTCCGAACACCTCCCCAGGGGTGGCGCCGAGCTCATGGGCCAGCTCCCGGCTGGCCCGGACACGGCTGCGTGAGGTCCCGCTACGAGAGCCTGAGGTCAGGACGAAGACAGCGGGCCGGGTCTGCTCGACCCATTTCATCAACCGCAGCTCATGGCCCGGATGAGAGACAGCTAGGGCGGTCGAGCGCACGCGCGCGTCGCCCGTTGGGGTATTCAAAACGCAATTCTCACTGACGGGCGTGCCACGGGGGTGTCTGGCCGCTCTCGAACAATCTAGGGGCTAAACTCTTAAATAAACAAGGCTTTCGGCGCCTGAAAGAGTTTGCGACTCAGGGTTGTACGTGGCGCATGGCGCATCTCAACTCAAACCGTGTCTTGCCCCTAAGGCCGGGGTCGGCATGCTGGAGACATGCACGCAGACCGAGACCGCATCGCCGCCAACCTCGCGGCCTTCCCGCGCATCGCCCTGGAAACGGGCGAGCGCCGGCGGGCGGCTGTGGCCATCGTGCTGTCGGCCAGGGACGGTGAGCTCACCTATCTGCTGACGCGCCGGGCGCTCACCATGCGCCGGGGCGCCGGCAACTACGCCCTGCCGGGCGGCAATCTGGAGCCGGGCGAAGACGCCATTGCGGGCGCCATCCGTGAGACCTCCGAGGAGTTGGGTGTCGCCATCGCGCCGCCGGAAGCTCTGGGAATGCTGGACGACTTCGAGACCCTGGGCGGCCATGTGGTGACGCCGGTGGTGTTCTGGTCCGACGAGGCGCTCAGCCTCAATCCGGACCCCAGCGAGGTGGACCGTGCCTGGTTCGAGCCTGTCGAGCGGCTGAACCATCCCGGCTCGCCGATGAGCGAGGAGCATCCGGACGGCGGCGAGCCGATCCTGCGGATGTTCGCCGACGACAACTGGATCAACCCGCCAACCGCGGCCTGGCTCTACCAGTTCCGCGAGGTGGCCCTGCATGGCCGCCACACCCGGGTGAGTATGATCGGTCAGCCGGAGTGGACGGCGCGCTAGCTGGCCCTAAGGTAGCCGGTATAGAATTTTGAGAGCGGCAATGACCGCACAGGAGAGGGAGCGCCAATTGGCCACCAAGACATTCCCCGTTGAAGCGGGACACATCCTCATGTTCGCCCGATCGGTCGGCGACGATAACCGCGTCTATTCCGACGCCGACTACGCCAAGACCACCGAATCGGGCGGCATCATCGCCCCGCCGACCTTCGCCCAGGCCAGCGCCCAGTTCGATCCCGACTACGGCCTGCGGCCCAAGATCGGCCAGCCGTGGTTCGGCTCAGGCAAGAACGCCACCGGCATCACCCGCGCGCCTGGTGGCGGCGGTGGTGGGGGCGGCGGCGGCCTGCATGCCGAGCAGCACTTCGAATATCACCGCGCGCTCAAGGCCGGCGACGTGCTCACCGCCACGACGACGCCCGGCAAGACCTGGGAGAAGGAAGGCAAGCGTTCGGGCAAGCTGGTCTTCTCCGAGAGCGTCACCGAGTACCGCGACCAGAAGGGCGAACTGGTGATCACCGCGCGCGGCGTCGGTGTCCGCACCGAACGTCCTGTCGAGCAGAAGTAGGGAGGCTGTCATGGCGCTCAGCGCGAAATCATTGAAGGTGGGCGACGCCCACACCGCCCGTCTGGTGGAAGACTTGAAACGCACCCAGATCGTCCAGTATGCGGGCGCCTCGGGCGACTATAACCCGCTGCACACCGACGAGATCTTCACCACCCAGGTGGCCGGCTACCCGTCGGTCTTCGCCCACGGCATGCTGACCATGGGCATGACCGGCAAGATGCTCACCGACTATGTCGGCGACGCGCGGCTGACCAAGTACGGCGTGCGCTTCACCAGC
This sequence comes from Phenylobacterium sp., assembly GCA_043749525.1. GTDB lineage: Bacteria > Pseudomonadota > Alphaproteobacteria > Caulobacterales > Caulobacteraceae > Phenylobacterium. The sequence goes on along the minus strand of JAYVDG010000541.1, from coordinate 594 downwards.
CAGGTCTGGCCGGGCGACACCCTGGACGCGACGGCGACCTTGAAGGCGATCAGCGACAAGGACGGCGCCAAGATCGCCGAGTTCGACGTCAAGACGGTCAACCAGGCCGGCGTCGAAGTGCTCAGCGGCTACGCCGAAGCCCGCGTGGACGACTAGTATCTGACCGGCGCGGTGGCTCGCTTTTGGCTGCCGCGCTAGTCGTCTCCGGGCGGCCCGAAATAGGGCAGGTAAAGCTCCGGTTGCTGCGGCTTGTAGTGAGTGTCGAAGCCGTGTTCCCAAGGTAGGACACCTGCCGTGTCGGAGATGAAGAGCTGGTAGGCCTCCAGGCCAGCGCGGTTCTTGCCTTGGCGCTCCCTGTACCAGATGGCGACGTTGAAATGCTCGCGTCGGATTTGGCTGGGATGCACCGCCCGCCAGGCCAGCCTCGCTCCCCACTCCCAGTCCTCCAGCACCCAGGGCGCCTTATCGGAGAGCTTCAGGGCGCCGCTCTTGAGCTGGAAATATGCCTCGTTGATCAGCCCGTTCGAGGTCCGAAGATCAGCGCCGAAGACAATGACCTGGGCGTTCCCAGGCATTCCCAGAAGCCGGTGGAAT
>JAYVDG010000540.1:0-3591 GCA_043749525.1 Phenylobacterium sp. | reverse complement strand
CGACGTCCCAGATCTCTGCGTGTTCAACGACGACACCTGCCGCCGCCAGGTGACGGAGATGATCCGCTGGGCGGCGCCCGACATCGTGCTGACCGCCTCGCCGGTGGACTACCACCCCGACCATGAGGCCGTCAGCGTCCTGGTCCGCGACGCCTGCTTCGCCGCCTCCGTCCCCAACTACAAGACCGGCGACGCGACGATCCTCGCCGGCATCCCGCACCTCTACTACATGGATCCGATCGGCGGCCGTGACCGCGAGGGGGGCAAGGTGACCCCCGACTTCGGCTGCGACGTCGGCGCTTACTTCCACACCAAGCAGGCCATGCTGGCCGCCCACAAGAGCCAGGATAGCTGGGTCTCCAAGCAGCACGACATCAGCGACCACCAGGCCTCCATGGAGGCCTGGACGCGGCGCCGGGGCCGCGACTTCGGCGTCCCCCTGGCGGAGGGCTTCCGCCAGTACCGCCACCATCCCTATCCGCGCACCGCTCTGTTGCAGGAGCTGCTGGGGGAGAGTTTGGTGACTCTCGCCACCTGAACCTGTGACCCCTTCGTGTGAACGAGGCGCGCTCCCGCTCTCCGTCATCCCGGCCGCAGCGTAGCGGAGAGCCGGGAACCCAGGGGCGGTGCGCTGGACCCCTGGGTCCCGGATCGGCCTGACGGCCGTCCGGGATGACGGAAGCGGAACACGGGCGGAAACAGACCATCTCACTTCAGCGCCTTCACGCCCTGCACTCCGCCTGACAAAAAGGTCCGGCCCATTGTCGGGTACGTCGTGCGTGGTGCGTCCTTGGGGCTTATCCACCGGAACCAAGGGTGCTCGAGTTATGACCAAGCTGATGAAGACGCTGCTGGCCGCCGGCGCGGCCGTGGCCCTTTCCCAGGCCTTTGCTGGACAGGCCCTCGCCGCGGGCGGCGCCTGCCCACCCGGCGTGCCCGCCGGCATCTTCTGCGGCGAACCCGACGCCAGCCTGTCGCCCGCCGGGACCTACAAGATGGATGAGAACCATGTCGGCGTGATCGCGCGGGTTCACCACATGGGCTACTCCATCAGCATCTTCCGCTTCGACAAGGCCGCCGCGACCCTGGTCTGGGATCCGGCCTCGCCCGCGAAGTCCTCGGTCAAGGCCACGGTGCAGACCGGGACCGTCGGCACCAATGTCGCCGGCTTCGGCGCGGAGATCTCCGACAAGTTCCTGAACGCCAAGGCCTTCCCCACGGCCACCTTCGTCTCGACGGCCTTCCGCAAGACCGACGCCACCCACGGCCAGGTGGACGGGAACTTCACCCTGATGGGTAAGACCAAGCCGGTGACCTTCGACGTCGTGCTGGTGGGCGCCGGCAAGGGCTTCGGCAAGCCGCGCATCGGCATGACCGCCACAGCCACCATCAAACCCGGCGACTTCGGCCTCGCCCCGGTCTTCGCCGATCCCATCGACCTGGTGATCGACACCGAGTTCGAGATGCAGCCGTAGGACGCGTCGCCCTCCCCTTCATGGGGAGGGAGATTGCCGCCCTACAAATTCTCGATCTCGCAGCCGAGGGTCTCGGCGATGGTGTCGGCCAGGATCTTGCGGTGACAGCCGCAGTGGTCGGCCTCGTAGCAGAGCAGCGCGGTCTTGCGATCCGCGGCGATGGCCGTGGCGCGGGCCAGTTCCAGCTGGGCGGCGGGTTCGGCCATGTGGGCGTCGAAGATCTCCGTCATCTCGCCGATGCGGCCCTTGCGCGCCGCCTCGCGGCCGGGCTTCGGCGTGCCGAGCTGACGCAGGTGGACGTATTCGATCCCGGCCTGCGCCAAGCTGGCGGCCAGCAGGGTCTTGGAGAAGCCCGCCCGGCGCGATGCCGCCACGGCGCGGACATCGATCAGCACAGCCACCTTGGCGGCCTTCAGACGCGCGATGACCGCATCCTGGGTCTGGCTCTCGTAGCCGATGGTGGCGAGGGGGATTTGGTGAGGCATTTCCGCCAGATAGGGATGGATCGTCAGATTGCCAGCGCGACCTTGGCGAAAGGGAGGCCCAGGCCGCCGCCTGGGGCCGGCGACCGAAAGTCGCTTCCCATGCCGTGCCGGCGGGGGCAGTCTGCCGCGGTTGGCGTGCCTTGGGGGGCTTTGCGTGACCACATCCACTGAGGCCGCACGCCTGCCGGACATCGGCGCGACGCGCGATTTGATGGGCCATCCGCGCGGCCTCTATTTCCTGAGTTTCACCGAGGTCTGGGAGCGCTTCTCGTTCTACGGGATGCAGGCCCTGCTGGTGCTCTACATGGTCGACCAGGCCCTGCGGCCCGGCCACATCGAGGCCATCGCCGGGATGTCGGCCTTCCGCGCCGCGATCGAGAGCGTGTTCGGCCCCCTGTCGATCCAGGCCCTGTCGTCGCAGATCTTCGGCCTCTACACCGCCTTCGTCTATTTCACCCCGCTGATCGGCGGCTGGATCGGCGACCAGGTCCTGGGCCAGAAACGCACGGTGATCGCGGGCGCCGTGCTGATGGGCATCGGCCACCTGCTGATGGCCTTCGAGGTCTCGTTCCTGATCGCCCTACTGGTGCTGATCCTCGGCGGCGGCCTGCTGAAGGGCAATATCTCAGCCCAGGTGGGCGCCCTCTATGACAAGACCGACCCGCGCCGCACCCGCGGCTTCTCGCTGTTCAACCTGGGCATCAATATCGGCGGTTTCGCCGCGCCGCTCGTCTGCGGCACGGTGGGGGAACTATACGGCTGGCACTATGGGTTCGAGTTGGCCGCCGCCGGGATGGTGGGGGGTCTGATCACCTATCTGGCGGGCGGCAAGCATCTGCCGCCGGACACCCTGACCCCGCGCGGGGAAGCCAAACGCCCCGGCCTGGTCCAAGGCGACGGCAAGGTCATCCTGGCCCTGGTGGCCATGCTGGTGTTGGGGACATTCTACGGCACCTCCTACGGTCAGGAGTTCAACGTCATGACCCTGTGGTATCGGGCCACTACCGACCGGCACATCCTGGGTTTCGAGACCCCGGTGACCTGGCTGCCCTCGCTGGACGGGCTGTTCATCGTGGGCTTCACGCCAATCGTTATGCGGCTATGGGCCAATCAGGCGGCCAAGGGGACCGAGCCCAGCGACCTGGCCAAGATCGGCTGGGGCAGCGTGATGGGGGCGGCAGGCATGGGCTGCCTGATGATCGCCTCGCTGATCTTCGCGGGCGGCGGCAAGCCCAGCCTGCTCTGGAGCGTCGCCTGTTTCGCCCTGTTCGGCCTGGGCTTCATCTATTCCTGGCCGACGACCCTGGCGCTGTGCTCCCGCGCCGCGCCGGCCGCCATCGGCGGGGTGATCATGGGCCTGGCCTTCCTGACGTCCTTCGTCTCCAACTACCTGACAGGCTGGCTGGGCGGCTTCTACGAGAAAATGAGCCCGTTCAACTTCTGGGGCCTGCACGCAGCCATCAGCCTGGCCGGCGCCATCGGCGTGCTGATCTTCTGCCGACCCCTGAACCGCATCCTTCAGCCGACGCCAGTCTAGAGCTTGTCCGGATAGATGGGCGCGATGTCGACCGGAATGTCCTTCAGGGTGGCGATCACCGCCTCGGCGTTGGGGTCGAGCTTGGCGTACGTGT
>JAYVDG010000539.1:0-3597 GCA_043749525.1 Phenylobacterium sp. | reverse complement strand
GAAACAGCCGCCGCTCCAACGCCGCATCGGTCAGCTCGTCAGGCGGCGGCCAAACCAGGCCCGCATCCATGGCTCGCTTCAAATAGCCGCCGACGGCGGCCGGCTGCTCTGTCTTCGAGATTGCGTCCATCACCGGCCACGCCAGCCTAAAGGAAGTGGAGCGGTACACACAGAGCGCGCAGCAAAAGCATTTAGCTCGATCTGCGATGTCCGCACTCGGGCACGGATAGAGAACAAAAAATGTCAAACCTCGCTGTCAAACCCTACGAGAATTGTTGTCTGGTAAGGGTTTGCGGAGGGTCATGGCGGCCCGGGAGGGACTCGAACCCCCGACCTTCGCTTTAGGAAAGCGCTGCTCTATCCTGCTGAGCTACCGGGCCAGACTGGCGTGGTGATAGCGCACCGCCGGCCAGCGGCGAAAGGGAAGATGCGAATGGGGGCTCTACGCTATTTTCGGGTGCTGTATGTGCAGGTGCTGACCGGCATCGCCCTGGGCGTGCTGGTGGGGTGGCTGTGGCCCGACATCGGTGTGGCGCTGAAGCCGGTCGGCGACGGCTTCATCAAGCTGATCAAGATGGCCATCGCGCCGGTGATCTTCTGCACGATCGCGGCGGGCATGGCGCGGATGAGCGACATCAAGGCCTTCGGCCGGCTGGGCGCCAAGACACTCATCTATTTTGAAGTGGTCTCGACGATCGCGCTGGTCATCGGCCTGGTGGTGGGCAAGCTGATCCATCCCGGCCAGGGTTTCAATGTCGACCCCTTGACCCTCGATCCGAAGATCGCCGCCGACTATCTGGCGAAGGCCCACCATAGCCCCGACCTGCCCACCTACCTGCTCAACCTGATCCCCGACACCTTCTTCGGCGCCTTCGCCGAGGGCCAACTGCTGCAGGTTCTGGTGATCGCGGTGATCACCGGCCTGGCCTGCACCCGCCTGGGCGAGTTCGGCGACAAGGTGGCCGGTGCCCTTGAGGAGATCTCCAAGGTCTTCTTCTCCATCATCCAGGTCGTGGTGCGGCTGGCGCCCATCGGCGCCTTCGGGGCCATGGGCTTCACCATCGGCAAGTACGGGATCGCGGCCCTGGTGAAGCTGGCGGCCCTGGTGGGGACCTTCTACCTCACCAGCCTGCTGTTCGTGCTGGTGGTGCTGGGCCTGATCGCCTGGATGTCCGGGTTCTCGATCCTGAAGTTCCTGGCCTATATCCGCGAGGAGCTACTGATCGTCCTGGGGACCTCTTCCTCGGAGTCGGTGCTGCCGCAGATGATCGACAAGATGCAGCGGCTGGGCGCTGGCAAGACTACAGCGGGCCTGGTGATCCCGGCGGGCTACAGCTTCAATCTCGACGGCACCAACATCTATATGACCCTGGCCACCCTGTTCCTGGCCCAGGCGACCAACACCCACATCACGCTCACCCAGGAGCTGACCCTGCTGGGGGTGGCCATGCTGACGTCGAAGGGCGCCAGCGGCGTCACCGGGGCGGGCTTCATCACGCTGGCCGCCACCCTGGCGGTGATCCCCGACATCCCAATCGCGGCCCTGGCCCTGCTGGTGGGGGTCGACCGGTTCATGAGCGAGTGCCGGGCGCTCACCAACCTGGTGGGCAATGGCGTGGCGACACTGGTCGTCGCCCGTTGGGACGGCGACCTGGACCGCGAGGTGCTGGCGGCGGAACTGGAACGTGGTCCGCGAGCCCTGGTCGCCGCCCCCGTGCCGGCGCCCGCCGATTGAGACCGGGTGCGACCTATAGGCGTGATGGGGAAAACGGAACTTCAAGTTGAAGTATAGTTGGCCCCATTTTGGGGGATAGTCTTGAGGGTTTTGCCCGTGATTTGGGCTCTGAAGCACATCGGCTCCTCTGTGTAGTGGAGATGGTCCCGTTTTCTTTCTACCTCGGGAAAATTGTCGCAGTTTTTAAGGGACTGTTTACGAGACTGGCCTGATCCACGCCCGGTGCTCGACCGCCCTGGTCGAGATGCGCGGCGGTAGGTGATGGCTCTGTTCGGTTTCAAGCGCGACGATGGGGCAGCCGCCAAGCGGATCGCCGACCTGGAGGGCGCCGTGGCGGCGATCAACCGGTCGCAGGCCGTCATCGAGTTCCAGCTCGACGGTACGATCATCACCGCCAACGAGAACTTCCTGGCCACGGTGGGCTACAGCCTGGCGGAGATCCAGGGCCGCAAGCACAGCCTGCTCGTCGAGCACGCTTATGGTCAGAGCGCCGAGTACGCGGACTTCTGGCGCAAGCTGAACGGCGGCGAGTTCCTGGCCGGCAAGTTCCAGCGGGTGGGCAAGGGCGGCCGGGACATCTGGATCCAGGGCGCCTACAACCCGGTCTTCGACGCCAATGGCAAGATCTACAAGGTCATCAAGTTCGCCAGCGACATCACCGAGGTGGAGGCCGAGCGGGCCCGTAGCGAGACGGAGCGCGCCAAGACCGAGGCCGAGCAGAACACCGTGGTCACGGCGCTCGCCGGCAGCCTGAAGCGCGTCGCCGCCGGCGATCTCACGGCCCATATCGACGCCCGTTTCGAGGGCCGCTACCAACAGATCAAGGACGACTTCAACCAGGCCATCGAGAGCCTGCGTGAGGCCATGGCTTCCATCGCCTCGTCCACCGGCGGCATCCGCGGCGGGGCCAACGAGATCGCCAGCGCCTCCGACGACCTGTCGCGGCGCACCGAGCAGCAGGCCGCCTCCCTGGAGGAAACCGCCGCCGCCCTCGACGAGATCACCGCCACGGTGAAGCGCAGCGCCGAGGGGGCCAAGCAGGCCTTCGGCGCCGCCACCACCGCCAAGGCCGACGCCCAGCGTTCCGGCGAGGTGGTCCGCGAGGCCGTTGCCGCCATGAGTGAGATCGAGCAGAGCTCGGGCAAGATCAGCCAGATCATCGGGGTGATCGACGAGATCGCCTTCCAGACCAATCTGCTGGCGCTCAACGCAGGCGTCGAGGCGGCGCGGGCCGGGGAGGCCGGCCGTGGCTTTGCGGTTGTGGCGTCGGAAGTGCGGGCCTTGGCCCAGCGTTCGGCCGACGCGGCCAAGGAGATCAAGGCCCTGATCAGCGCCTCATCGGCCCAGGTCGGGGCGGGCGTGCGCCTGGTGGGTGAAACCGGCCAGGCCCTGGTGGGGATCGTGGAGCGGGTCACGGAGATCGACGGCCTGATCGCCGAGATCGCCCTGTCGTCGCAGGAACAGGCCACCGGCCTCGCCCAGGTCAACACCGCCGTCAACCAGATGGACCAGGTGACCCAGCAGAACGCCGCCATGGTGGAGGAAGCCACCGCCGCTGCGTCGAACCTGCGCAGCGAGGCCGTCGAACTGGCGCGCCTGGTGGGAGGCTTCCAGGTCGGTGGGGCGGCCGCGCGGCCGGAACTGGCGCGCACGGACCGCCACACTCCGGCCCGCAACCCGGTGGGCCAACAGCGCGCCAGCCTGGCCAAGGCCTTCTGCGGCGGCCGCGCCGCGGCCACCGGGTCCTGGGAAGAGTTCTAAAAGCCTAGCATTACAGTTGGGCTGACGTTCGATGTCTGAATTGATGGGCGACCATGATTGGGAGGTCATGGGATGTCGGGTGCATCGATCGAGACGACGCT
>JAYVDG010000538.1:0-3599 GCA_043749525.1 Phenylobacterium sp. | reverse complement strand
GGTCGAGGCCGGCGCAGAAGGCCCTGCCCGTCCCGGTCAGGATGACGCAGCGCACCTCCGGATCGGCGTCGGCCTGCAGCAGCAGCTTTGACAGCAGCGACAGCATGGGGCCGGAGATGGTGTTCAGCCGCTCGGGCCGGTTCAGGGTGATGGTGGCGACGCCGCCCGCGACGTCATAGAGCACCTCGTCCGACTGATCGGCGCGCGCCTGGGCGAGAGTTCCACTCATTCGCCATCTCCCATTTGTCAGTTTTATCGTTGGGGATAGCTAAGGACCGTTGCCGATCCGATGCAAGCGCTATGGCGGGCGACACCTCGCTCGCCATAGCGCGTCAGAAGAACAGCTTGCGGACCGTCAGCTTCACCGAGCGGCCCACCGGGTCCAGCAGGTCAGGCTGGTAGCTGATCGGCGTCACGCCGGTTCCGTCGCGCACCTCCTGGCGGCTGTCGAACAGGTTGTCGATGGAGAGCGTCGCCCGCGCCCCGCGCAGCCACGGGTGATCGCGCGCGATGGGTTGCGCGCCCAGGTCGGCGAACAGGCGCAGGGTCACCGTGGTCTGGTCGGAAAACTCCAGATCGCTGGCCGTCGGGCCGCCCTCGACCCGGGTGGCGGCCTGCCAGTTGGCGTTCAGGGCCGCCCCCAGGCCACCCTTGGTGTAGTTGGCCTGCACGTCCACCTGATGGCGGGGCGAGCCGCCGCCGGAGCCGATGGCGGCCCCATCCAGCAGGTCGAGTTCCGGCAGGCCGGGACGGATCAGGATGTCATCGCGGAACGCCACCGTGTGATAGACCCCGAACTGGAAGACGCCACCGCGCGGACCCCCGCCGCCAAAGCCTCCGAAGCCGCCGCCCGGACCACCCCGGCCGCCGCCGCCGCCGCGATAGCCGCCCCCCTCGCCGCCGCCCGGGCCCATCCCCGGGGGCGGAGGACCGTCCGGCCCACCGGGAGGCGGACCGCCCTCACGCGCCGGCTGGCCAGGTGTTCTAGCGACGGGCTGACCCGCAGCGCCCGTCGCCGGCGCGCCCTGGGCGCCGTCGCGGGTGCGCTCGGCGTCGCGGAACCGCTGGCGCATCGCCGCCATCTGCTCGGGCGTGGGCTGAGGTCCGACATTGCGCGAATAGGTGAAGCCCCAGCGCAGCTCGTCGCGCGACTCACGCGCGACGTTCACCGGGCGGGCGTCGATCTGCACCAGCCGGCCGCTGGCGTCGCGGATGAAGCGGTCCGGGAACGCCGCCTCCACCTGGGTCGAGGCCGAAGGGAAGGACGCCACCGTGTCCTCGGTGCGGCTGGAGACGTAGTTGGCCTGGAAGGTCAGGTTGGTCTTGGCGAAGGGGGTGTAGGTGACTCCCAGCTTGAGAACCTCGCGCTGGCCGCCGATCAGGTTGGGCGCGCCGCCGGTCACCCGGATCACGTCGGCCGTCTCGCCGCGGGTCAGGTCGAACACCCGCACGCCCGGCGTCGCCACCACGGGGTCGCCCAGCTGGTTGATGGTGGGCGCCTGGTCGGTGCGGCTGACCGAGGCCAGCAGGCGCAGTGGCTTCACCGGCGTCCAGTTGAGCCCCGCCCCCACCGTCTCCAGGTCGCCATAGTTCGACAGGTGCTGGTAGCCGAAATTGATGTTGCTGGAGAGCTTGCCGATGGTTTCGCCGAAGCCCTCGCCGGCCCGGGTGATCGGCACGTCGAAGCTGGCCTGCAGTTGGCGGATGTTGCGGGTGAGGTCGGTGGAGGTGTTGACCCCGGCGCGCAGGGCCTCGCTGTGCAGCTCGGTCGTCGAAACGCGGCCCGTCAGAGTGGTGCCGACATGGCCGGCGGGCAGGTCCAGGAAGGCCCGGTTCAGCACGATGTCGGACTGAGCCGAGGTGGTCACCGACTTGGTGCGGTCGGTATAGGCCACCGCGCCCAGGGCGCGGTCGTTGAAGGACTTGGCCACATTGCGCGACAGTCCGCCGGTGTAGGACCACTGCCAGCCGGCATAGGCGCCGCTCATGGCGCCGGCCAGGCTGCTGTTGTCGGCAGTGGAGCGCCGGGTCAGGGCCTCGGTGGCGAAGGGCGACAGGCCGAGCTTCGACTCGGTGTCGGTGGATTCGTAGGTTCCGTTGATGGTCCCCGACACGCCGGCGCCCAGGGGCCGGGCGTAGACAGCGTTGAACACCACATGGGTGGTGTCCGGTTGCAGGGACCGGTCCGGGCTGGCGCCGATCAAGTCACGGTCGCTCTCCAGGATCGGATCGGTCTTGGTGGCCTTGGCGTCCAGGGTCAGCCGCTGGCCCTTCTGGATGCGCAGATAGGCCGCGTGCCCCGCCATCGTCGAGCCGGCCGATCCCTGGGTCGGCGCCTGGACTGAGCCCTCCGCCAGCTTGGCGCGGAAGCGCTGGCGCAGGACCATGTTCACCACCTTCTGCTCGGCGGGGTAGCCGTACTTCAGCGACACCTCCTCGGGCAGGATCTCCACCCGGGCGATGGCCTCGGTGGGCAGGTCGCGGATCTCGGCGAAGCCGGAGGCCCGCGCCCCGTTGATCAGCACCACCGGGCGGCCGCCGCTGCCCTGGCTGCTGCCGGTCTGCGGCGCCAAGGCGGCCAGCAGTTCCGAGACGCTGGCCGCCCCATAGGCCCGGATCTCCCGGGCCGAGAGGGTGACCTCGGGGGTGATGTCGCCCGCCACCGAACCCGGCAGGGTGCGCGCGCCGGCCACCACCACAAGTTCCGCGACCTCGGTCTCGTCGTCGAGCGAGGGATCGTGCGCCGCCGCTGGGGCCTTGGCCGTCTGGGCCTGGGCCGCGCCGGCGCTCAAGGCGATCACGGCCGTGCCGGCGAGTAGTCGAAGGACGGTCACGGCGCGGTTAAGGGCGGGGGAGGAATTCAAAGCTTTGACCCTGTGCAGAGGAGAGGCGGCATCGTTCCGGGCCAAAACTCCGTTCGACCTGAACGGGCGGTGAGCACGAAATCCGCCGTTTTTTCGGCGCGCGATGTGACTGGGCGATGTCGTCGCCGTAACGACGCTCGCAATACGCGCAACCTCCGCCGGGGCTCCCTCAGCCGTCGCGCATCACCCTGCCCGGACGGACGACGGCGGCGGTCACGACGCGCCTCATCCGACCGCTCCCATGGGTTTCTGTCCCAACGATGGACGGGGGTCGGACGATCCGACATCAAGTGCGTTTATTGCGGGTGGTTAGCGGACCCGGCGTCGTCGTGATAATCCCCCCGCAACGCCGCCCTCAGGGTGGCCATGTTCTGGAAATTCGTTCCGCGTCAGAAGGGGCACAGATGAGTAGGGTGCTTGTTATCGGCGCTGGCGGCGTGGGCTCTGTCGCCGTCCACAAGATGGCCATGAGCCAAGACGTCTTCTCGCACATCACGGTGGCCAGCCGCCGGCGGAGCAAGTGCGACGCCATCGCCGCGTCGGTCAAACAGCGCACCGGCGTGACCATCGAGACCGCCGAGCTGGACGCTGACGATATCACGGCGACCACGGCGCTGATCAAGGCCGTGAAGCCTGGGCTCGTGGTCAATCTCGCCCTGCCCTATCAGGACCTGGCGATCATGGAGGCGTGCCTGGCGGCCGGAGTAAACTATCTCGACACCGCCAACTACGAGC
>JAYVDG010000537.1:0-3617 GCA_043749525.1 Phenylobacterium sp. | reverse complement strand
TCTGGGCGTTGTACTGGCTGGTCAGCTTCAGCTCGTCGGTGATGTCGGAATAGAGCAGCAGGATGCCGCCCATCGGGTGCGGCTGGCGCATCACCTTCAGCGTGCGCCCGTCCGGCAGGCTCCACATCTCGTCGGGGCTGGCGGCCAGATGCTCGTAGCGGGCGAGCTCGGCGGCCTTCCACTTGGTGTAGTCGGCGGTCTCCGGCAGCCGCCGCCGCTGGCGCAGGCGGTCCAGCACCTCGGAATGGCGGGGTTGCTCGGCGAGCCACGCCGGCTCCAGCCCCCAAAGCTCGGCGAACGCGACGTTGTGGAACATCAGCTTCTTGGCCTTGTCGAAAACAGCGACCGCCTCGGCGATATGGTTCAGCGTCTCGTCGTGCGCCTCGACATTGCGCCGCAGGAGTTCGCGCAGGTCTTCCTGCTCGCTGACGTCCTCGGTCCAGACGCCGACACCGCCGCCCTCCAGGGGCTGGGCGGTGACGTGGAAGGCGCGGCGCTTGCCGGCGACAGTGGGCCACAGGATCGCATCGCGTCGCTGGCCAAGGTTGGCGGCTTCGCTGGCCAAGGCCTCGGCGGACTTGTCGAAGGAGGAGCCGCGTTCGGCTGCGTCGTCCAGGCTGGCGGCGTCAACCGCCTTCAGCCAGGCCGAGTTGACCCAGACGGGCGAGCCGTCCGCCGCGGAAATCCACGCCGGCGTGGAGCGGGCGTTCAGCAGGGCGGCGAAGCGTGGGGCGGTCGGCAGGCCCGCGTCCTCGCCGGCGGCGCTGGAGAGCCGCAGCCAGGCCATGGCGCCGGCCGCGCGGCCTTCGACCGCCACCAGTCCGCCTTCACCCTGCACCTCGAAGGCGCAGGCCTCGCCGCGTTCGAACAACGCCCGAAGGCGCCGGGCATGGTCGGGGTCGGCGCGCATCAGGGCGTTGATCACACCTTGCGGATCGGGCTCGGCGACGCCCAGCGCCTCGGCGCAGATGGCGAGCGACTCCTCGCCCGAGGCCAGCAGAGCGCGGCCGTCCTCGACGGCCAGCAGGGCGGAATCGAAAGCTTCGGCGGAGGCCTGGGCGGCCTCGGCGCGGGTCTCGATGCCCGCCAGGCGCGCGGAGATGGCCTCCACACGGTCCTGCGCCTGGCGCCGCTGGGCCAGCGCCCAGAGTACGGCGCAGATGGCGAGCGACACCGCGCCCGCCGCCGCCGCCAGGATCAGTTGGTAGGAGGTCATCCCGCTTCGGCCAGCCTCCGGCGAATCATCTCAGTCGCACCCTAAGCCGGGCAGGGCCTCGCCGCACCCGCGCCGCATTGACCAAGGTACGCTAAGTTGAGCCATGATCGGAACGATGACCGCGATCCAATATCCCGTGGCGGCGAACGCCGAGCAGGCCCTGACCGGCCCATTGGGCCGCGCCGAGCGGGAGCGCGAGGCCTTGGGCGTGGCGGAAGAGGCGGTGATCTTCACCACCGATCCCACCGGGCCGGCGTTCGCCACTCGCGAGGCGGCGGCTGCGGCCTATGGCGGCCTGCTGGACGAGCCCTGGCGGCGGCTGACCGAACAGATCCTGCCCGGCCAGAAGATCGCCCACGCGAGGCCGACCTATGAGGGGGGCCGTCGCTGGCCCGCCGCGCCCGCGCAAGGCCCCCGCACCGCGTGGCGGCTGATGGTCAGCTATTGGCGCATCGCCACGGCCGAACGGCCCATCGAGGCGCCGCAGGCGCGCACCGCGCGGCGCAAACGCCAGACGCTGGACACAGAGACCCTGCAGGCCATGGCCCGCCAGGCCCTGCGTCCCGTCGAGCCCCAGCAGCCGTTGGACATCGGCCTCTTCGAAATCCGCCCGCCGGACGCTCCGCACATCGTCATGCCGGATGAGTGACGCGCACTCGATAGGCAAGGCGCCGTCGCTGGATGACCTGGCGGCGCTGGCCGCCGCCGCGTTCGCGGCCCTGCCCGCGGGCTTTCGCAAGCTGGCCGGCGACGTGGTCTTCCGGGTGGACGACTTTCCCTCCGACGAGGTGCTGGAGGAGCTTGGGATCGAGGACCCGTTCGGCCTGACGGGGCTCTACCAGGGGGTCGACATCGGCCATCGCGACGGCTTCGGTCCGGCTGCCGGGCCCTCGATGATCTTCCTCTACCGACGCCCGATTCTCGACGAGTGGTCCGAGCATGGAGAGGTGACGCTGGAGGAATTGGTCACCCACGTTCTGGTCCACGAGATCGGCCACCATATGGGCCTGTCGGACGCCGATATCGACGCCATCGAAGCCAGCTCGGGCTGAGCCTCCTGCGACAGATTCAACGGTGAAGATTCTCAGCTTGGCCGTGGCCAGAAAGCTGCCACGATAACGATGTTCTGGGATTTGCGGGTCTGATCGCTCCGACGGTCAGGCCAGTCGAGGGGGTTTTCTGCTATGAAATCGAATGTTGTCCGGGTGCTCGCCGCCGCCTGTTTTGGCCTGAGCCTCACCGCCGCCGCACCGGCGCTCGCGGGCGGGATGGTCAATGTCCAGCCGGTGAAAATCTGCAGGAATGACGGGACAGCCTGCGCGAACGCCGCCGGCAACCTGTTCGCTGCAGAGACCAACAAGATCTGGGCCCAGGCCGGCATCACCTTCAACTTCCTGGATTTCACCACCATCAACGACACCGCCGATCAGAATTTTACGACCCAGATGCAGGTCGACGACTTCTTCGCGGCCCACCCCGGCAAGTCGGCCGATGCCGACGTCATCACCATGTGGTTCACGAACAACATCTTCAACGCCTATGGGGAGGTGAACGCGATCGGCGGTGACATGGCGATCATCGACATCAGCATCTTCACGATCCCGCGCATCGACACCATCGCCCACGAACTCGGCCACAACCTCGGCCTGCGGCATGACGACCCGGGCGTGCTGCGCGACTATCTGATGCGCGCCGGCGACCGCTTCATCCCGAACGGTATCGGCAACATCACGCCGGACGGCCTGGGTTACGACAAGCTGACAGCTGGGGAAATCGCCACGGCAATGGCGGACGGCAAGGTCCACGCGGTGCCGGAACCGGCGACCTGGGCGCTGATGCTACTGGGCTTCGGCGCGCTGGGCGCCCTGGCGCGGCGTCGCCGCACGGTGGTTTGCTGACCGGCGCTTTCACGGGGGCTTTGGGCGCGCTGGGCGCCCTGCTGCTTGCCGCCACGGGCGATCCGAAAGTCTTGCCGGCGGAGACCCGCAGCTTCGTCTCACCATCGGGGCGCTACGAGCTGGTGGTGCGCGGCGCGCCCGGCTGGCCGACGCCGCAGGCGCATGCGCAACTGTTCGCCAGGTTCAAGGGAGGCCGCGACATCCTGTGGTCCAGGGCCTTGCCGCAGCGGTTCGGGCCCGGCTCCGCTCTGGTCTCGGACCAAGGCCGGGTGCTGATGCTCGACGAGGGCATGAACACGCCCAGCGACGAGGCGATCTGGGCTCTGGACCGGCGGGGCGGCGAAGTGGCGCGCTATTCCATGGCCGCGGTGATCAAGGCCTCCGGCGCGCGGCCCTCCGACATCGTTTCGGCGGCCAGTATCGGGACGTGGCAGTCGGCGGCGGCCGGCTTGAAACCGGGCTCGGAGACCGTCGAGGTCGAGGCCGGCCGTGTGCCGATGGCG
>JAYVDG010000536.1:0-3649 GCA_043749525.1 Phenylobacterium sp. | reverse complement strand
CCCGGACGAAGATGTCGCTGGCCACCTTCACCGGCCCCGCGCCCTTGCCGACCTTGTCCACGACCGGCTTCAGCAGCTGATAGGCGCGCTCGAGATTGGCCGCCTCGTCGCCGACCCGGGTGCGCGAATAGCTCTCGGCCAGGGCCAGCTGGAACTCGGCGTTGTCTGGGGCCAGTTCGTGGGCCCGCTCGAAGTGTACATTGGCGTTGGCGCGATCAAAGTCCGAGAGGGTCAGGCCGAGCTGGTAGTGGATCCAGGCCTGCTCGCCGAGCTCGGTCAGCAGGCTGGCGAAGTAGAGTTCCGCCTCCTTGTTGCGCCCCGCGCGGCGCATCATGACACCCTTGGCTTCGCGAATTTTGTGGTTGTCGGGCAAGGCCGCTGCGGCGCGTTCAATGATGGGCAAGGTCTCGACCGCACCCTTGGTGTCGGCGGCCAGGGAGCTCAGGTCCAGCCAGGCGTCGACATAGTCAGCCTTCAGCTTCACCGCGAGATTAAAGCGCATCTCGGCCTTGTCGAGATCGCCGGCATACCAGTAGGCGCGGCCCAGCGAGCGCTGGTGCTCGGCGTTGGCGGGCGCCTGGCGGATGATCTTGGTGAAGATGTCGATGGCGGCGGGGTTCTTCAGGTCATTGAAGATGTTGCCGCGGTTGATCTGGGGCGTCAGGCTCTTGGGGTTGATCTTGATGGCCCGCTCCAGGGCCTTCAGGCCCTCGGCGTGGCGGCCAAGGCGGCGCAAGGTGACGCCCAGGATGTTCCACAGGTCCATGTCGCGGGGATAGCGGTCTGTGGCCAGCTGCGCCCAGTGCTCGGCCTGCTCGTACATCTGGTGGCGGATCAGCAGGGCGGTGAAGTTTTGATAGACGCGGGCCGGCGCATCGGGATCGCGGGTCAGTTCCTCGGCGGTGAGGCGAATGCCCTCGTCCCGATTCCCCGCCTTGAGGGCGGCCTCGGCGGGGGCAAACCGTTCCATCGACATCGCGGCGTCCTGTCACGCGTGAGGGCTCGGGGGTCCGAGGCGCCTTCGGCCGCGATTGGGGGTTGGTCATGTGCGGGCTAGGGCCCGCGGCTGGCTGGCAATCTAGAGCGCGGCGGTCGCGGCGCCAACCGGCGTGGCCGTCAGCCGCGGTTTTCGCGGAAGCGCCACTTCAGGGCCAGGATCGCCCCCGAGAGCGCCAGGCAGACGGTGTTGGAGCCCGCCACCGGCCAGCTGCCGATCAGGACGCCGTAGGCGATCCACAGCATGAAGCCGGTCACCGTCACCACGTACATGCGCAGGGAGACCGAGGCCGCGTCCTTCTCGCGCCAGATCTTGACGATCTGCGGCGTGAAGCTGGCCATAGAGCAGAGGGCGGCCAACGTGCCCACGATGTCGGTGGCGGAGAGATTGGTCATGGCGCGGGCCTTCTTCGACGCCAGAGAACGGGCGCCCAGGGACGGGGTTGCCGAGCCCCTACAAGAAAGGGCGCGGGAGGGGAGTCCCGCGCCCTGGAGCCTTACGCTGTGAAAGGGATCAACGCGGCTTGTAGATCTTGTCGAACACCCCGCCGTCGGCGAAGTGGGTGGCCTGGGCCTTCTTCCAGCCGCCGAAGGTGTCGGCGATGGTGGAGAGGGGGATCTTCGGGAAGTTGGCGGCGTACTTGGCCGCCGCCGCCGGGTTGCGCGGGCGGTAGAAGTTCTTGCCGATGATGTCCTGCGCGAGCGGGCTGTAGAGGAAGTTCAGATAGCCCTCGGCGACGGTGCGGGTCTTCTTGCGATCCACCACCTTGTCGACGATCGCCACCGGCGGCTCAGCCAGGATCGAGCTGGACGGATAGACGATGTCGAACTTGTCGCCGAATTCCTCACCGGCCAGATGGGCCTCATTCTCCCAGGACAGCAGCACGTTGCCGAGACCGCGCTGGGCGAAGGTCACGGTGGAGCCGCGCGCCCCGGTGTCGAGGACCGGCACGTTGCGGTAGATCTGCTCGACGAAGGCCTGGGCCTTGGCGGGTGTGCCGCCTGGTGCGCGCAGGGCCGCGGCCCATGCGGCCAGATAGGCCCAGCGGGCCCCGCCCGAGGTCTTCGGGTTCGGCGTGATGACCTCGATGCCCGGCTTAACCAGGTCGGGCCAGTCGCGGATCTTCCAGGGGTTACCCTTGCGGACCAGGAAGACGATCGTCGAATAGTAGGGGGTCGAGTTGTTGGGCAGGCGCGTCTGCCAGTTGGCCGGCAGCAGCTTGGCCCTGGCGGCGATCTCATCGATGTCCGATGCGAGCGCCAGGGTGACGACGTCGGCCTGAAGGCCGTCGATCACTGATCGGGCCTGTTTGCCGGAGCCGCCATGGCTCTGGTTGATGACGATGTCCTGGCCGGTCTTGTCCTTCCAGTACTTGGCGTAGGCGGCGTTGATCTGCTTGTAGAGCTCGCGGGTCGGGTCATAGCTGACGTTCAGCAGGGTGACCGGCTTGGCGCCGGCCGCGAGCGCCGGGCCCGCCAGCAGGGACGGGGCGGCCGCGGCGGCCGCGACCCCCGCGCCGGTGGCCAGAACGCCACGGCGTGACGGCGTCTTGAATTGATCGCTCATGGATCGAGATCCTTGTTCTGAGGCTCGGGTTCGAAGGGCTTAGAAGGCGATCTGCGAGCGCAGATTGATCGCGTGGTAGTCCTGGCCGATGGCCGCGCCGGCGGCGTTCTTCCGGTCCACGCTGACATTGTAATAGTCGAGCATGAACTTGACGGCGGGGTTGGGGTACCAGTTGACGCCCAGGGTCCAGATATCCTGCTGGCCACCCCGAACCCGGTCGGCGGCGATGAGGGCGTTCTCCGCGTAGTTCAGATCGATGGTGGAATAACGCGCGGCGAGCTCCCAGGCGCCCCACTGGCCGTTCGACGGATCGAAGGTCTTGTTGACGCCTGGCGCGTCGAAGGCCGCGGTTGCGGTGTTGTACTTGCGGCGTTCGCCGGTGAGCACCCAGCTGCCTTCCACATACCAGCCGTTGAAGCTGGGGTCGGAAGCGCCGACCGCCGGATTGCGGCGATCCAGCGAGATGTCGAAGTACTCGCCTTGGACCAGCAGGTTCTGCTTCTGGGCGGCGAGTTCCAAGCCATAGGCCTGGGCCCCCTTGGCGTCGATCTGGCCGGTGTCCACCAGGCGCGTGCCATCGACCCGCAGCTCGGGCCGTTCACGCAGTTGCAGGGCGTAGCGAGTCCCGGCGGTGGTTCCGAGGTCGGTGGGCTGGGCCACGATGCTGGCGTTGGCGCCGACATGGACCAGCCAGTCGAAGCCGTAGAGCGGGGTGCCGGCGACGCGCAGGGCGTAACCCTGCTGTTCGTCGAAGATCGGGGCGTTGAAGGCCGTGGCGCCGGAGTTCAGGCTCTGGACCAGGGGGCCGGTGGCGATGGCCGAGGCGAACCAGTGGTCGCCATTGCCGATGACGCCGCCGCCGATGCGGGTGTCGCCGCCGGCCAGGTTGCGGGCGATGTCGGCCGCGGCCGGACGTTCGGGGAAGAGGGCGCCGTTGGTGGAGGCGGCGTCTTCAAGACCCAGCGGGGGAGCGAAGGCGCCGACCCGGAAGCGCAGAGGCTTCAGGCCGGAATACTGCACCCACATCTCCTGCACGCGGCCGGAGTCCTCGGCGCCGGAGCCGCCGAAGTCGAAGAGGATGTTGTA
>JAYVDG010000535.1:0-3671 GCA_043749525.1 Phenylobacterium sp. | reverse complement strand
TCGCCATCGACGATTGGATGGCGCGGCTGTTCGCCGCCGACATGCCCGAGCCGCTGGAGTTCGAGTGGATGATGGCCCGGGTCGAGCGCTGCGAGGCGCAGATCTGGTCCGTCGCCGCCTCGACCATGGCGGCGGGGACCTCGGTGGTCCTGGACCTCGGCCTGATGCGCAAGTCCGACCGGGCCCGCGTGGCGGAGATCGCCGAGGCGGTCGAACTGCCTCTGCAGTTCCACTTCGTCACCGCCAGCTCCGAGGTCCGCCGCGCCCGCGTGCTGGAGCGCAACGAGGTGCGCGGCGAGACCTTCGCCCTCGCGGTCACCCCCGACATGTTCGACTTCATCGAGGGCGTCTACGAGGCTCCCGACGACCAGGAACTCCGGGGCGCGATCATCTCCGAGAGCTAGTTCGCCGGAAACAGGTGCACGGGCCAGGTGGCGTCGGCCGCCCTGTGGTAGGCCTCGCGATGGGTCAGGCGGGCGTTGTAGTCCATCAGCACCGGATGCTCCGGCAGCTCCTTGCGGTAGAGCGACCGGGAGATCACCGAGCCCAGCATGACGTCGGCGGCTGAGAACCGGTCCCCCAGCAGCCACTTGTGGCCCTTCAGGCTCTCGGTCAGGACGCGGATCACGTCGTCATAGGCGCCAAAGCCGGTCTCGCCGCCCGGCAGGTCGATGTGCTTGCCGTGCAGCACCAGCAGTGGCTCCAGCACCGCCGTCGAATAGACCATCCACTTCAGGTACGCGCCGCGCTCGGTCTCATCGATCTTCGGCGCAAGCGAGCCATAGCCATAGCGGTCGGCCAGATAGATGCAGATGGCGGGGTTCTCGCTCACCACCACCTTGCCGTCGGTGATGGTGGGCACCTTCCCGGACGGATTGAGCTTCAGGTATTCCGGCTTCTTCTGCTCGCCCTTGGCGATATCGACGGTCTGCACGTCGAAGGGAACGCCCAGCTCCTCAAGCAGCCAGTAGGCCGTAAAGGCCCGGCTGGCGGGGGAATGGTAGAGGGTGATGCCCCGCTTGGCGGCCATGGTGTCGTCTCTCGTTGAAGCGGCAATCTAGGCACCCCTTGACCCGGGCGCCACCAGCGCCCGAGGGAACGGTCTCAGGAGTCGAGAGTTCGGGACACAATTGCGGCTCCGGCCGCGGCCCGCAATGTCATTGCTGCATTGCACCCCTTGAGTTTTCACAGTCTGGCTTCTATCCTCTATCCCCCCGGTCGCCTGCGCCCGCGGCCGGAACACAAACCCAAGGGCGAACCCGAGTCACCTTACTGCCATGGAAAAAGTCCCAATGACCGCCGAGGGCTATCACGCCCTCGACGAAGACCTGAAGCGTTTGAAAACCCTGGAGCGACCAGCAGTGATCGCGGCCATTTCGGAAGCTCGCGAGCACGGCGACCTTTCGGAAAACGCCGAGTACCACGCTGCGAAGGAGCGCCAAGGCTGGATCGAAGGCCAGATCGCCGACATCGAAGATCGGATGGCCCGCGCACAGGTCATCGACGTGTCCAAACTTTCCGGTAGTCAGGTAAAGTTCGGCGCAACGGTCTCCGTCGTCGACGAGGACACCGAGGACCAAGCCCGCTACCAGATCGTTGGCGAGCACGAAGCCGACGTGAAACTGGGCAAGATCTCCATCGCCTCTCCGATCGCCCGCGCGATGATCGGCAAGGAGATGGGCGACGTCGTCGAGGTCCCCACCCCCGGCGGCACCAAGGCCTACGAGATCCTCAAGGTCGAGTGGGTCTAGGCGGAGCGTGACAGCCTGAAGTGGATACCGGTTCAGGCGACCGTCACGCTCTACTGAAAGCCACCTCTTAGCCGAGACAGACAAGGTCGTTATGGTAGCCGGCGAGAGTCGGCTCCCGGACTCACGCCTGCAGACGGAAAGCCTCCAGCTTGCCGAAATCCCTCGATAAGCCGCCGCTCGTGATCTGGGCCGTCTCCGACGGGCGCGCCGGGATGGAGAGCCAGGTCGTGGGTCTGGCCAACGCCATCGCGGCCAAGCGCAGGGCCGAAG
Source organism: Phenylobacterium sp. (assembly GCA_043749525.1). GTDB lineage: Bacteria > Pseudomonadota > Alphaproteobacteria > Caulobacterales > Caulobacteraceae > Phenylobacterium. Next base: position 1,650 of record JAYVDG010000535.1, on the reverse strand, counting down.
TGGTGATCAAGCGGGTGGCCTGGAAGGGCCGCATCGGCCGCCTGCCCTGGTGGCTGAATCCCTTTCCACTTAAGGCGCTGAAGTCCGAAACCGGCATCGCTCCGCCCTGGCCCGACATCTGGCTGGCCGCCGGCCGCGCCACCCTGCCGCTCTCTATCCGCCTGAAGGCCTGGACCAAGAACGCCACCTTCGTGGTCCAGACTCAGGACCCGCGCATGCCCACCGGGCTGTTTGATCTGGTGATCCCGCCTAAGCACGACCGGCTACAGGGCGACAACGTCTTCCCGATCACCGGCTCCCCCAACGGCGTCAACGCCAAGCGGCTGAAGGCCGAACTGGCCCGCTTCAAGAAGCAGATCGACGCCCTGCCCCGCCCCCGGGTCGCCGTGGTGATCGGCGGCAAGTCCAAGGCCCACAACATGTCGGTGGAACGCGCCGCCACGCTGGCCCACGAGATCGAGCTCCCCATCGTCCAGGACGGTGGCTCGGTCATGGTCAGCTTCTCGCGCCGCACGCCCGAGCCGGCCCGCGCCCTGCTCACCGCGCGGCTGCGGCACATGCCGGGGATCATCTGGGATGGCGAGGGCGATAACCCCTACTTCGCCTTCCTGGCGGCCGCCGACTACATCCTGGTGACCGAGGACTCCACCAACATGGCCACCGACGCGGCCAGCACAGGCAAGCCGGTCTTCATCCTGAAGATGGACGGCGACAGTCTGAAGTTCCGCCTGTTCCACGAGGACCTGGAGCGCCTGGGGGCCGCCCGGCCGTTCGGCGGCGCCTTCCACAGGTGGAAGTACCCGCCGCTCGCCGAAACCGACCGCGCCGCCGCCGAGGTGCTGCGCCGCTACGACGAACGGAAGCCCGCATGAGCGTCGCCATCCGCCCCGCGAACCCCGGTGACCTGGCCGCGATCCTGGCCCTCGACCCCGTCGCCCGGCGCGAGGAGCGCCGCCACGACTATATGAGCAAGGCCATCGCCGGCGATCGCGGCATGGACGTCCGGGTGCTGGTGCTGGACGACGACATCGCCGGCTATGCTGTCATGGCGGAGTTCTTCGGCCATCCCTTCCTGGAGCGCATCGCTACCGGCGAAAACCTCCTGCGCCGCGGCGTGGCCGGCGCCCTGATGGCCAATATCGAGGGCCAGTTCGAGGGCGACCGGATGTTCGTCTCCTGCAACGAGTCCAACCAGGCCATGCGCACCCTGCTGGTGGCGCGAGGCTACAAGGTCTCGGGCATGGTGGAGAACCTCGATCCCGGCGATCCGGAGCTGTTCTTCGTGATTTTCCGCGACGCCCTGGACGCCGCCATCGAGGCCGCCAACGCCTGATGCCGGGTCCGGCCACCGCCAGACCGCATCCCCCTCCGCCCCTATGACCACCGCCTCGGCGGGCCGCTGCGGCCCGCCCATGTCGGAGGGATGGTCTGATGGCCGTGCTCAGCAACAAGGTCGCCATCGTCACGGCGCAAGCTCGGGGATCGGGGACGCCGTCGCCCGCCTGTTCGCCCGCGAGGGCGCCAAGGTCGTGGTCACGGCGCGCCGGGCAGCGGAACTGGCGGCCTTGGTGGACGAGATCGCCCGTGAAGGCGGCGAGGCGGTCGCCGTCGCCGGTGACGTCCGCGACGAGAGCCTCGCCAAATCCCTGG
>JAYVDG010000534.1:0-3671 GCA_043749525.1 Phenylobacterium sp. | reverse complement strand
CCAGCCGCGACGACGGCCGCCTGGGGGTGCTTGCTCACATTGTCGGCCGACACGACCCGCCGCAGCATCAGGAAATCCGTCTCTCGCTTCTGGACCTGATCCGGCGCAAGTTCCTGGACAGGCCCCTGCCGCTGCCGTCCGATACCGGCGTTGACCTGACGCTCGACACCACCCTGAACCTGGATGACCTGGTGGCGGAATACGCCGACTATCAGAACCTGCGCAGTTCACGCCCGGTTCAGCCGACCCCGGGCACAACGGAGACCAAACCCGTGGAGACGCCCCGATGAGATCGCCGTCCCGACCGATCTGCGCCGCCGTCGGCCTTGCCTGGATGGGGTTGGCCGCCTGTGCGCCGACCGTCCACGTGAAGGTCGATCCGATCACCATCTACGCCAAGCTGGACGCCAATGTCCGGCTGAGCCTGGACCAGGACGTCAAGGCCCTGATCCAGAAGAACCCCAACCTGTTCTGAGGGAGATCACCATGCAGACGAAAACCCTCTTCGCGCTCGGCCTAGCCGCGGCCCTCGCCGCGCCGGTCGCCGCCGTGGCCCAATCGGCGCAGACCAAGGCCACCGTGGACTCCGCCAAGGCGGCCGGAATCGTCGGCGAACAGGCCGATGGCTTTCTGGGCTTCGTGACGGCCGCCGCGGACCCGGCGATCAAGGCCGCCGTGGCCGAAACCAACGCCGGCCGCGCCGAGCTCTACAGCCAGGCCGCGGCCAAGAACGGCGTCACCCCCGCCGCCGCCGGCGCGGCGGCCTACGAGGCCGTTGTGAAGGCCAAGCTGCGGCCCGGCGATTACTACAGGCCGATCGGCGGGGCCTGGACGCGCAAGTAGCCCATAGACCTAGGCGATCTGGGCCTTCCGTTCGCGGCGGCGGGCGGTGAGGATGTGCTCGGTGTAGCCGTTGGGCTGCTCGCGGCCCTTGAACACCAGGTCGAGCGCGGCCTGGAAGGCGACACTCCTGGCCGGGTCCGGGCTCATGGGCATGTAGGCGCTATCGCCAGCATTCTGGCCGTCCACCACCTTGGCCATGCGGGCCAGGGTCTCGCGGACCTGCGCCTCCGTGCAGACGCCATGGTGCAGCCAGTTGGCGATGTGCTGGCTGGAGATGCGCAGCGTCGCGCGGTCTTCCATCAGGCCGACGTCATGGATGTCCGGCACCTTGGAGCAGCCGACGCCCTGGTCGATCCAGCGGACCACGTAGCCGAGGATGCCCTGGACGTTGTTGTCCAGTTCCTCGGCCACGTCGGCGGCGTTCCAGTTGGAGTGCGCCAGCGGCGGCGTCAGCAGGTCGTCGAGCCCCGTGGTCTCGGCGGCAACCCGCATCGTCGCCTGCAGCGCCGGCACGTCGACCTCGTGATAGTGCAGGGCGTGCAGCACGGCGGCCGTCGGGGACGGCACCCAGGCGGTGCTCGCGCCGGCTCTGGGGTGGCCAATCTTGGCGGCCAGCATCGCCCGCATCATGTCAGGCGCGGCCCACATGCCCTTGCCGATCTGGGCGCGGCCGGGGAAGCCCGCGGCCAGGCCGATCTCGACGTTGCGCTGCTCATAGGCCGGCAGCCAGGGCTCGGCCTTGATGGCGTCCTTGCGCACCACTGGGCCGGCTTCCATGGCGGTGTGGATCTCATCGCCGGTGCGGTCGAGGAAGCCGGTGTTGATGAACACCACTCGCTCGCGGGCGGCGTGGATGCAGGCCGCGAGGTTGGCGCTGGTCCGGCGTTCCTCGTCCATGATGCCGAGCTTGACGGTGTTGCGCGCCAGGCCCAGGGCGTCCTCGACGAGATCGAACAGGCGCACGGCGAGCGCCACCTCCTCGGGGCCGTGCAGCTTGGGCTTCACCACATAGACCGACCCCGCCGGGCTGTTGCGGCGCGCGCCGTTCAGGTCGTGCAGGGCCGCGGTGACGGTGATCAGCGCGTCGAGCACGGTCTCGAACACCGGCTGGCCGTCGTAGCGGACCGCCTCGGTGGTCATGTGGTGGCCAACGTTGCGCACCAGCATCAGGCTGCGCCCGCGCAGCGTCACCCCGCCACCGTGGCTAGTGTCGTAGCGCCGGTCGTCCTCCAGGCGACGGGTCTCCGTGCGGCCGGCCTTGGCAAAGCTCGCCGACAGGTCGCCGCGCATCAGGCCCAGCCAGTTGCGATAGACGCCGACCTTGTCCTCGGCGTCCACGGCGGCGACGGAGTCCTCGCAGTCCTGGATGGTGGTTAGCGCGGCCTCAACCAGCACGTCGGCGACTCCGGCCGGGTCGTCCCCGCCGATCGAATGGTCGCGGTCGATCTGGATCTCCAGGTGCAGGCTGTTGTGGACCAGCAGCACGGCTCGCGGGGCTCCGGGCTCGCCGCGCCACCCGACGAACTGGTCGGGATCGGCCAGCACGCTCTCCTGGCCGCCGCTCAAGCGCACGATGAGCCCGCCTTGGCCGATGAAATAGCCCACGGCGTCCATGTGCGAGCCGGTCGACAGGGGCGCGACACGATCGAGAAGCTGGCGGGCGTAGGCCACGACCTTGCCGCCGCGCACCCGGTCATAGCCGTTGCCGCCGGTCGGCGGCTCCAGCGCGTCGGTGCCGTAGAGCGCGTCATAGAGGCTGCCCCAGCGGGCATTGGCGGCGTTCAGCGCGAAACGGCCATTGGACACCGGGACCACCAGTTGCGGCCCGGCCAGGCTGGCGATCTCCGGATCGACGTTGCGGGTGGCGATCTGGAACGGCGCGGGGTCGGGCAGCAGATAGCCGATCTCACGCAGGAAGTCGGTCTCTTCGCAGACGTCGAAGTCCTTGCCGCGGCGGGCCGTCCACCAGCTGTCGATCCGCGCCTGCAGGTCGTCGCGGCGGGTCAGCAGCGCGGTGTTGCGTGGCGTGAAGTCGGCCAGGATCGTCTCAAGCGCCGCCCAGAACGTCGCGGCGGCGATCCCCGCGCCCGGCAACAGCTCGTCCTCCACGAAGGCGTGCAGGCGATCGTCGACGATGAGACTGCGGGTGATATCCATGGGCGTGACCGGGCGTTGGGGGGTGTCCCGTTGGGCAGGATGCGGGGCGACCCGGAAAAAGAAAGGCCCCCGCCACAGGGCGGGAGCCCGGAGTCTCGCTGGACCGTCTCGCCTAGGCGAACTGGCCCATGGTGTTGTGCACGCCGCCGGCCTTCAAGGCCGCTTCGCCGGCGAAGTATTCCTTGTGGTCGTCGCCGACATCGGAGCCCGACATGTTCTGGTGGCGGACGCAGGCGATTCCCTCGCGGATCTCCTTGCGCTGCACGCCGGCGACGTAGCCCAGCATGCCCTGGCTGCCGAAATAGTCGCGGGCCAGGTTGTCAGTGCTCAGCGCCGCGGTGTGATAGGTCGGCAGGGTGATCAGGTGGTGAAAGATGCCGGCCCGCTTGGCGGCGTCCGCCTGGAAGGTGCGGATCTTCTCATCGGCCTCGATGGCCAGCGCGGTGGTGTCGTAGTCGACACTCATCAGCTTTTCACGGTCGTAGGCCGCGACGTCCTTGCCCGCCGCCAACATGGCGTCGAACACCTGCTGGCGGAAGTTCAGAGTCCAGTTGAACGAGGGCGAGTTGTTGTAGGCGAGCTTGGCGTTGGGGACGACTTCGCGGATGCGGTCGACCATGCCTGCGATCTGGGCGATGTGCGGCTTTTCGGTCTCGATCCACAGAAGATCC
>JAYVDG010000533.1:0-3685 GCA_043749525.1 Phenylobacterium sp. | reverse complement strand
GTTCGAGCAAGCCGCCTCGGCGCCCGCTGCGCCCGGGATCGACGCCTCGGAACACGCCATCGACGCCTACTGGGCGTTGCTGCACGAAATCCCGTTCGTCGCCTTCGCAGAAATGGAAACCGCCGCCCGCACCGAGTCCATGCTGAAGATCCGGCTGGCCGCCGCCCAGAGCGCCTTCGACCGCGCCCAGGTGGGTGACCGGTTCCTGGCCTTGGCCCAGGCCGGCGAGGATCCGCGCTTTCAGACCAGCCGTGACCTCGGCCGCTTTCTGCTGGAGGGCCTGGCCAAGGGCGCGATGACCTATGACGAGCCGGCGCGCAAAGAGCGCCTGCTGACCGTGGTCAAACGGGCCGTGCGGGTGCTGAACCGCAAGGGCGATGTGCAGGAACTCTGGCCCGACTAGGCCTGAGAGTTAAAGGGTCGCGAGCAGGCCCACGAAGGCGATCGCCTTGATCGCCAGATACCAGAAGACAGCGTTGAGGCTCAGGAAGCCCGCGATCAGGGCCATCCTGTAGAGACTCGATCGACCCTTGCGGCCCACGGGGCCAAGGGAAGCTGCGGCCATACTCGTTTCCTCCGCTGCTGCCTTTGGTTCGGGGGGAGGCAGCTAAGCTTGGATATTGCGCGATTCATCGTGAATGAACCGATGACGAAGTGTCGCCCATCCAACGCAGGTCCGAAACAAAAAGTTTCATCTGGACCTTTCTGTTTTCACCCAAAGGTTGATTCGAGTTTCCACCAGGTCGAGGGGAAGAGGGCCGGCAAGCAGGACCGCGTCGTGGAAGCGGCGGATGTCGAACCGGTCGCCGAGCTGGGCCAGGGCCCTGGTCCGCAGTTGGACGATCTTCATCTCGCCCACCTTGTAGGCGAGCGCCTGGCCCGGCCAGGAGACATAGCGGGCCAGCTCCACCTCGATGTTCAGCGGCGAGAGCGCGGTGTTGTCGGTGAAGCAGGCCCGGGCCTGGTCCAGGGTCCAGCCCTTCCAGTGAATACCGGTGTCAGCCACCAGACGGCAGGCGCGCCACATCTCATACGACAACCGCCCGAACCGCTCATAGGGGTCCTGGTAGACGCCCATCTCGCCCCCCAGCTTCTCGGCATAGAGGCCCCAGCCCTCCGTGAAGGCGGTGACGCCGGCATTGCGGCGGAAGGCGGGAACGCCCTGCAGCTCCTGGGCCAGCGCGATCTGCAGGTGATGGCCCGGAACCGCCTCGTGCAGGGTCAGGGCCGGCAGTTCGTAAAGCGGCCGCTGGTCCAGCTTGGAGGTGTTGACCATGTAGCCGCCCGCCACGCCTTGCGCCGGACTGCCGGAGAAATAGCGGCCGGTGGTGTAGCTGGCCTCGATGTCGGCGGGCACAGGGCGGACGCCGTAGGTCAGGCGGGGCAGGGTGGCGAACCAGGCCGGCAGCTTGTCGTCGATCCGCTTGGCGATCCGCGACGCCTTCTCCAGCAGGTCCTCCCGCGAGGTGGCGTAGAAGCGCGGATCAGAGCGCAGCATGGCGAGAAAGCCTTTGAAGTCCCCCTTGAACCCGGTGTCGGCGATCACTCCGTCCATCTCCGCCCGGATGCGCGCCACCTCCGCCAGACCCGCGGCGTGGATCTCGTCGGGCGTCATCCTGGTCGTTGTGTGGTCGGAGACCAGCCAGGTGTAATAGCGCTCCCCATCCGGCAGGCTGCGGGCCGCGAGGGATTTGCGGCTGGCGGGCAGGTATTCCTTCTGCAGGAGGGCCACGAAGTCGCGCTGCGCCGGGCGCACCTTGTCGCGCACGATCGCCGTGGCCTGGGCCCGCAACGCCGCCTGCTCTGCCGCCGGGATCGCGGCCGGCAGCTCGCGGAAGGGGCTCAGCAGGACGTCGGTCTCCACCGGCGCGGCGACCATCTCCTGGGCGCGGGCCAGGACCTGGCCGTTGGTGCTGCGCGGCTGGGTGAAGCCGGTTTTCACCCCGCGCCGGGCGTTGGCGATGTTGGCGGCGTAGTAGGCCGGGATGGCGTTCAGCCGGTCGATCCAGGCCTTGGCGTCGGCGCTCGACCGGATCGGGGTGATGGCCGCCAGGTAGCCCAGGGTCGAATGGAAGCCGCCGTCGGAATTGAACGGCATGCGCGCCTCGTCGAAGGCGAGGCTCTGAACCTGACGATCCAGGGTCCAGGCCAGGAAGGCGCGGTTCAACGCCGCGTCCTCCGAAAGGCCGGCGGGATTGATGCCGGCCAGCCTGACCTGGAAGGCCTTCAGCGCCTTGGTCCGCGCCGCGTCGGCGGTGGGCGTCACGTCGGGCAGGCGCGACAGGGCGGCGCGGTCGCCCTCGCCGCCAGCGGTGATTGGATCGTCGGCCAGGGCGTAGGCCTCATAGTCCGCCACCAGGGTGTTCAGCGGCTTGTCGTCGGCGAGCGCGGGCCCGGCGAACATCAGGACGGCGAGAGCAAGCAGCAGGCGGCGCATGGGATTGTCCTTCCGGCGGGCGCTCAGGCTGGCGCCGTGCGCGGCCCCTGCCAAGCCCTTGCCGCTGGCCGGCGATCCGCGTCATGGTCGGCGCGCTGTTCAGGTCAGGGGACCACCCATGAGCTTCGTCACGCGCCGCAAGGCGATCGCCCCGGAATTGGCCCATGACGACGGCCTTCATCGTCTGAAGGCGACGCTGAGCTGGCCCCACCTGATGGCTCTGGGCATCGGGGCGATCATCGGTACTGGCATCTACACCCTGACCGGGGTGGCGGCGGGCCTGGCCGGGCCGGCGGTGATCCTGTCCTTCGCGGTGGCCGGCGCGGTCTGCGCCTGTGCGGCCCTCTGCTACGCCGAGATGGCCAGCCTGATGCCCCAGGCCGGCAGCGCCTATGCCTATTCCTACACAACGCTCGGCGAGGGCGTGGCCTGGGTGATCGGCTGGAGCCTGATCCTCGAATACACGCTTGTTTGCAGTGCGGTTTCGGTGGGCTGGTCCGGCTACGCCACAGGTCTGATCCAGCAGGCGCACTGGGGGATTCCGCAATACTTGCTGGCCGGCCCCGAGGTGGGCGGCTTGGTGAACCTGCCGGCGGTCTTCATCACCCTGGTGGTCACCGCCATGCTGCTGGTCGGCACCCGGGAGAGCGCCACGGTCAACGTCGTGCTGGTCTGCGTGAAGCTGGTGGCGCTGGCCGTCTTCGTCGCCCTGACCCTGCCGCACTTCGACGCCAGCCACTTCCACCCCTTCGCGCCCTTCGGCTATGGCGCTGAGGCGGTCGACGGCAAGAAGGTGGGCGTGATGGGCGCCGCGGCGATCATCTTCTTCGCCTTCTATGGCTTCGACGCCATCTCCACGGCGGCGGAGGAGGCCAAGAACCCCCGCCGCGATCTGACCATCGGCATCGTCGGCTCGATGGTCATCTGCACCCTGATCTACATGGTCGTCGCCGCTTGCGCTCTGGGCGCCTCGCCCTATGACGTCTTCTCCAAGGACCCCGCGCCGCTCGCCTTTGTGCTGAAGCAGATCGGCCAGGGTCAGGCCGCGGCCTGGGTGGCCGGCGCCGCGGTGCTGGCCATGCCGACGGTGATCATGGTCTTCATGTTCGGCCAGAGCCGGGTGTTCTTCGCCATGGCCCGCGACGGCCTGCTGCCCCGCTGGCTGGCGGCGGTGACCCCGCGCGGAGTGCCGGGCCGGGTCACCATCCTGACTGGCGTGATCGCCGCGGTGATCGCGGGCGTCATGCC
>JAYVDG010000532.1:0-3690 GCA_043749525.1 Phenylobacterium sp. | reverse complement strand
AACGAAAGCGATCCACAGCGCGCGGCGGCCGATCCCACGATCTCCGCCTTCGTCACGGCCAACGCCGGCTCCGGCAAGACCAAGACCCTGATCGACCGGGTCGCCCGCCTGCTGCTGGCCGGCGCCGAACCCGCCACCATCCTCTGCGTGACCTACACCAAGGCCGCCGCCGCCGAGATGCAGCGCCGGCTGTTCGGCCTGCTGGGCGACTGGTCGGTCTGTAACGACGAGACCCTGCGCGCGGCCCTCGCCAAGCTCGAGGGGGGCGTGGCGGAAACCTATGATCCCCGCCGGCTGTCCGAGGCGCGCGGCCTGTTCGCCGCCGCCCTGGAGACGCCGGGCGGCCTGAAGATCCAGACCATCCACGCCTTCTGCGAGAAGCTGCTGCGCCGCTTCCCGCTTGAGGCCAGCGTCTCGCCAGGCTTCCGGGTGATGGACGACGCCGCCAGCGCCGCCATCGCCGATGCGGCGCGAAAGGCCGTCGCGCGGCTTGCCCTGAAGGGCGAAGGCCTGGTCGCCGAGGCCTATGCCCGCTTCTCCGTGGCGCTCGATTTCCAGAGCTTCCAGTCGATGTTCGCAGCCTTCGAGAACGCCCGGGGCCGGCTGGCCGCCTATCTCACCCGCACCGGCGGGCTGGCCGGCGCGGTGGCCGATGTCTGGGAGGTCTGCGGCTTCCCCGAGCCCGTCGACCCCGAAGCCGTCGAACTGCGCGCCGTCGCCGCCCTCAACCTGCGCACCTGGCGCGAGGCGGCGCAGGTCCTGGCCCAGGGAGGCAAGGCCGACGCCAAGAACGCCGCCGCCCTGCTCGCCCTGGCCCCCGAGCCCAGCTTCCAGGGCGCGCTGGCCTGCCTGTTCACCGACAAGGGCGAGGGGACGCCGGCCACCTGGGTCGCCAAGACCAGCGGCCTGAAGAGCCACGAACCCCTGCGCTCGGGCCTGCTGGCCGACCAGGAGGCCCTGGAGGAGGCTAGAGCCTATCGCCGCGCCGCTCAGGTGGCGGTGGATACCCAAGGCGCGCTCATTCTCGCCAACGCCTACCTCACCGCCTACGCCATGGAGAAGGCCTCCTACGGCGCGCTCGACTTCTCCGACCTCATCGAGAAGACGCGGGATCTGGTGGCCGAGAGCCCGGCCGCCGCCTGGGTGCTCTACAAGCTGGACGGCGGCATCGACCACATCCTGGTGGATGAGGCCCAGGACACCGCCCCGGATCAGTGGGCCATCGTCCGCTCCCTGGCCGGCGAGTTCTTCTCCGGCGCCGGGGTCCCCACCGCCACCCGGCTGGAGCGCAACATGTTCGTGGTGGGCGATGAGAAGCAGTCGATCTACTCCTTCCAGGGTGCCCGGCCCGAGCTGCTGATCCAGGAGTTCGAGTTCCACAAGGACCGCGCCACCGGCGCCGGCTTCCGCTTCGAGCGAGTGGACCTGCTGGATTCGTGGCGCTCCACCCCCCAGGTCCTGACCTTCGTCGACGCCACCTTCTCCTCACCCGAACTGGCCGCGGCCATCCTGCCCCGGGCGCTCGCCGAGCCCATCGTCCACACCCCGCGCCGCGTCGATCATGCCGGCTGCGTCGACATCTGGCCCCTGGAGCGGGAGGAGAAGGGCGACGTCCGCGAGGCCTGGGACGCCCCCCTCGACCAGGAAACCGAGGCCAGCGCCAACAAGCGGCTGGCCGCTAGGATCGCCGGCGAGATCGCAGGCCTGCTGGCCCGCGGCGACGGTGTCTTCGACAAGGAGACCCGCGCGTGGCGGCCCGCCCGTCCCGGCGACGTGCTGATCCTGGTCCGCCGCCGCAAGGCGCTGTTCGAGGAGATCCTGCGGGCCCTGAAGCACGTCACGATCCCCGTGGCCGGCGCCGACCGCCTGGCGCTGTCGGAACACATCATCTTCGACGACCTGGTGGCCGTCGCCCGCTTCGCCCTCTTCCCCGCCGACGACCTGACCCTGGCGGCCCTGCTGCGCAGCCCCTTCTGCGACCTATCCGACGACAGCCTCTACGCCCTGGCCAAGGGCCGGAAGCTGACCCTGTGGCAGACCCTGACGGCGCGGTCCGAGGAACAGACGGAATGGCGCGACGCCCACGCCCTGTTGACCCATCTGTTGGAGGAGGCCCGCGAGCGGCGGCCCTTCGAGTTCTATTCCCGCCTGCTGGGGGCCCGCGACACGACCGGCCGCTCCATGCGGATGCGCCTGATGCGGCGCCTCGGAAGCGAGGCCGAGGACGCCCTGGACGAATTCCTGGCGCAGGTCCTGGCCGCCGAGAGTCGGGGCGTCGAGGACCTGGAGAGCCTGACCGCCGCCTTCGCCAGCCTGGACATCACGGTGAAGCGCGAGATGGAGGCCGGCCGCGACGAGGTCCGGGTGATGACCGCCCACGGCGCCAAGGGCCTGGAGGCGCCCATCGTCTTCCTCCCCGAGACCACGCTCAGCCGCGGCGCGCGCGGCACGCCCCTGTTGGAGACCGAGCCCGGCGGCTTCCTGTGGTGCGCAACCGCCAAGGGCGACTGCGAGGCCTCGGCCACCGCCCGCGAACGCCGCGCCGCCCGCGAGGAGGACGAGGCCTACCGCCTGCTCTATGTGGCCCTCACGCGGGCCCGGGACCGCCTGGTGCTCTGCGGCCGGGTCGCCGCCAATGCGAAGGAAGAGAACCTCAAGGGCTGGTGGGGGGCGCTTACCGCCGCCTTCGACCACGCCCAGGTCAGCCCGCACAAGCGCGTGGTCACCCGCGGCGACCAGCAGATCCTGCGCTTCGGCCCCGATCCCGAGGTCCTGGGCAAGGCGGCAGACATCGCCGCCGTCGCCAACCCCGCACCCGGCTGGACCCAGGCCGAGGCGGTCACCGAGCCCCACGCCCGCTACGCCTCGCCGTCGCAGCTCGGCGAGGACGCCGCCACCCCAGCCGCCTCGCCCCTGGCAGCCGTCGCGGGCCTGGGCCGCTTCCGGCGCGGCGACCTGATCCACCGCTTGCTGCAGGTCCTGCCCGACCTTCCCATCGCCGAGCGCCCCGCCGCGGCCCTGCGCCTGCTGGCCCGCGAGCGCGACCTCACCGACGACCAGCGCGCCGAGATGACCGGCGCCGCGTTGGGCGTGCTGAACGATCCCCGCTTCGCCGAGGTGTTCGGCCCCGGCAGCCGCGCCGAGGTGGCCCTGGCCGGCACGGCCGCCAAGCTGCCCGCCGGTCTGGCCATTTCGGGGCGAATCGACCGGCTCGTGGTCCTGCCCGACCGGGTGCTGGTGGCCGACTTCAAGACCAACCGGCCGTCCCCCGACCGCATCGAGGACGCCGACCCGGCCTATCTGCGCCAGATGGCCATCTATGCCGCCGTCCTGGCCGAAGTCTTTCCCCAGCACAGGATCGAGGCCGCCCTGGTGTGGACCGACGGCCCCAAGCTGATGGCGATCCCAGAATTACTTATCGGCCAAACCCTTGCCGAGCTTGGCCGCGCAGGTTGATACCAGGACAGGCGCCGCCTATGTGGCGGATCGAACATCGCAGCTCACCCGTTGAGCTAGCAGCGTAACAAGGAGCTTTTGATGAGCACCGTAGCGGTCACCGACGAGTCCTTCGACAAGGATGTCCTGCAGTCTTCCAAGCCCGTGCTGGTGGATTTCTGGGCCGAATGGTGCGGCCCCTGTAAGCAGATCGCCCCGGCCCTGGAGCAGATCGCCGCCGAACTGGGCGAGCAG
>JAYVDG010000531.1:0-3691 GCA_043749525.1 Phenylobacterium sp. | reverse complement strand
CCCTTGGAGCGCCGGGCGTTTTCCCCGATGCAGGGCGATCAACCTTCGAGGGACTGACAGATGGCTTCGGGCCTGGCCGCACTGCTGGACGACGTGGCGGCGATCGCCAAGATCGCGGCGGCCTCGGTGGACGACGTGGCGGCGGCGGCCGGTAAGGCCGGCGCCAAGGCCGTGGGCGTGGTGGTGGACGACACCGCGGTGACGCCGGGCTACGCCATGGGTTTCACGCCCGACCGCGAACTGCCGATCGTCTGGAAGATCGCACTGGGCTCCCTGCGCAACAAGTTCTTCTTCCTGCTGCCCGGCGCCCTGGCGCTCAGCGCCTTCGCGCCCTGGCTGGTGACGCCGCTGCTGATGGTGGGCGGCTGCTACCTGACCTTCGAGGCCAGCGAGAAGATCCTGGAGGCCTTCCTGCCGCATGAGGCCGGTGAGGATGTGGAGGAGCTGGCGCTCAGCTCCACCGCCCTGGAGGACCAGAAGGTGGCCGGCGCGATCCGCACCGACCTGATCCTGTCGGCCGAGATCATGTTCATCGCCCTGGCCGACGTCGCCGATCGCCCCTTCGTCATCCAGGCCTTGGCCCTCGCGGTGGTGGGTCTGGCGATCACCGTCGGGGTCTACGGGGTGGTGGGCCTGCTGGTGAAGATGGACGACATCGGACTGCACCTGTCGAAGGGCCGGACCCGGGCGGGCCGGGCGCTGGGCTTGGGCCTGGTGAAGGCCATGCCGACGCTGCTGGGCGGCCTGGCCACCATCGGCACGGCGGCCATGCTGTGGGTGGGCGGCGGCATCCTGGTGCACGGGCTGGAGCACTTCGGCTGGATGGCGATCCCACACCTGGTGGAGGGGCTGTCCCACTGGGCCGGCCAGGTGCCGGGGATCGGGGCGATCACCGGCTGGCTCGGATTCGCGGCGGGCTCGGCGGTGGTGGGCCTCGTGGTGGGGGCGGTGATCGTCGGCGGGCTGCATCTGGTCCAGAAGCTGCGGGGCGCTTGGGGCCACTGAGCCTATTGCGACCCCGAGGTCGGGGCGGCGTGGACGAGCACGCTCTTGATGTTGACGAACTCGCGGATGCCGAAGTCGGCGCATTCGCGGCCAAAGCCGGAGTGCTTGACGCCGCCGAAGGGCAGGCGGCTGTCGGAGCGGACGTTCTGGTTCACGAAGCTCATGCCGGCCTCCAGCTCTTCGGTTGCGATCCGCTCGCCGCGCGCCAGGTCCCCGGTGAGGACGCCCGAGCCCAGGCCGAAAGGGGAGTCGTTGGCGATGCGGATGGCGTCGGCCTCGTCGCGGGCCTCGATCACCGCGGCGACCGGGCCGAACACCTCTTCATCATGGGCCGGCATGCCGGAAACGACCCCGGCCAGGACGGTGGCCGGATACCAGGCGCCCGGCCGGTCAGGGACCTTGCCGCCCAGCAGCAGGCGAGCGCCCCTGGCGAGGCTGCCCTCGACCTGGCGGTGGATCTCGTCGCGGGCCTCGACGTTCTGCAGCGGGCCGAGCCGGGTGTCCTTGTGGCGCGGGTCGCCCATCTCGAAAGCCGCCATGGCCTCCACAAGGGCCGCCTCGAAGGCCTCGCGGATCTCCGCGACCACGATGAACCGCTTGCCGGCGATGCAGCTCTGGCCGCCATTGACCATGCGGGCGGCCGCGGCGATCTGCGCCGCGCCCGCCACGTCGACGTCCTCCAGCACCAGGTAGGCGTCGCTGCCCCCCAGTTCGAGAACGCTCTTCTTCAACACGCCCGCGGCCTGGGAGGCCACCTGGCGGCCGGCCGGCACGCTGCCGGTCAGGCTGACGGCGGCGATGGCCGGGTCCTCTATGATCGCCTTCACCGCCTTGCTGGAGATCAGCAGGGTGCGGAAGGCGTCGGCGGGGAAGCCGGCCTCGCGGAACACCGCCTCCAGCGCCAGGGCGCAGCCCGGCACGTTGCTGGCATGCTTCAGCACCGCGGTATTGCCCGCCATCAGGGTCGGGGCTGCGAAGCGGATCACCTGCCAGAAGGGGAAGTTCCACGGCATGACCGCCAGGATGGTCCCCATGGGACGGAAGGCGACCTTGGCCTTGGGACCGCCCATGTCCACCGCCTGCTCGGCGAGGTAGGCCTGGGCATGTTCGGCGAAGTGGTCGCAGTGGGCGGCGCATTTTTCGATCTCGGCCAGGCCCTCGGTGAGGGTCTTGCCCATCTCGTCGGTCATCAGGGCGGCGAACTCCGGGGCGCGGCGGCGCAGGACCTCCGCGGCCCGGCGCATCGGCGCGGCGCGCTCGGCGAAGCTGGTGCGTTTCCAGGTTTCGAAACAGGCCCGCGCGGCCCGGGTGATATCCAGGGCCTCCTGATCGGTGTGGCCGTCATAGGACCGGCCGGCCCGGCCGGTGGCGGGGTCGCGGGCCTGGAAGGTTGCGGCCATGGCTAGGCTCCTGATGCGGCGGACCTGGTGAGAACCACCGGCGACGGGCAGGGTTGCCCGCCGGCGCGATGAGTTCCTGACAAGTCGCCGCTCCTGGCAAGTCCTAGGTCGCGGGGGCGTGGTCGGGCTGGAGGGCGCGGACCTCGATCGGCAGGGTGATGGCCTTGGCGAAACGCTTGGCCCAGGCCAGGGCCTCGGTCTCGTTGGCCGCCTCGATGATGGTGAAGCCGCCGATCTGTTCCTTGGCCTCGACGAAGGGGCCGTCGGTGACCTGGACCTCACCGTCCTGGAGCTTCAGCACCTTGGCGGCCGACGGCGGCGTCAGACCGGCGGAGAACACCCGGCTCCCGGCGGCGTCGAGGTCGGCGTTCACCTGGGCGAGCTCAGCCATGATGGGAGCCAGGAACTCCGGCGACGGCGCGGGGCCGCCGGGCTGGATGATGCTGAGCAGATAGCGGGGCATGGCGGGGTCTCCTGACGCGGGCCGGCGCGGCCCTGCAGACTCGACGAACGGGCAGGGCCGAAATCGACAGAGCGCGCGACCGCCTGCAGGGATTTTAGGTGAACGCTTCGAATGTCCAGTCTCGCGCGCCCGGCCGGTTTCCGCTTCCGACCCTAAGCGGAAGTGCAGCTCAGCATTGTCGCTTCGAATAGATCGAGGCCCCAGCCAATGCCACATGCCGCGAGGACGGTCATTTGGTCAGGGTCGAGCCAAACGCCCTGCTGTTCGTCGGACACGTAGAATCCGCCGTAGACCGATATACTTCCAGGCCTGACCGTGGTGGCTAGCTCCGCAAAGAGATGTTCGCGCCCCTTAAGCTGGCCCATCAGCGTGCCGATTGCGGTTGCATGCTCACGGCCGTCGATAAGTGGTCCTGCATGAAGCTCCAGATGCCACATGTTGAAATCGTATAGTCGCCCACTTCGCAGGGGTTCACCCCGCCTCGCAACCGATGTTGGCGTGAGACCGAGGATGCTAGTGACGGCGTCAGGGTCCGGGTCGAAACGGGCGATTGTTAGCGTGAGCATAAGCGCTAACTTGGCATTTCACGGCGTGGCGCCAAAGTCCGCTTTCCACCCGTTGCGGACTTCACCTCAGGAGCCGGTTTGGACAAGCCCGTCCGAAATCGCTGAGGCGGTCGCTTCTGGTGATCGGCAACCATAGGAGCCGGCGGCGCAGTAGGGATGGCTAGGGCTCGGGGTCCAGGCGCTGGTCGGCCGCAGCTATGTCGGCCGGCGGCTCGGGGAAGCTCTCCCAAGGCAGGTCCTTATGCAGCACCTCCGAC
>JAYVDG010000530.1:0-3701 GCA_043749525.1 Phenylobacterium sp. | reverse complement strand
AATCCATTCGGCTGACATGGCGGACGTCGCCGGACAGGCTGACCTCGCCGAACACCACGCAGTCCTGGGGCAGGGCGACGTCGAGGGCCGAGGAGGCGAGCGCCGCCGCCGCCGCCAGATCGGCCGCCGGCTCGCTGATGCGCAGGCCCCCGGCCACGTTCAGATAGACGTCGCGATTGCCGAGACCGAGGCCACAGCGGGCCTCCAGCACGGCCAGCACCATGGCCAGGCGGCCGGTGTCCCAGCCGACCACGGCGCGCCGGGGCGTGCCATAGGCCGAGGGGGCCACCAGGGCCTGGAACTCCACCAGCACGGGGCGCGAGCCCTCGATGCCGGCGAACACCGCGGCGCCGGCGGCGCGCTCGCCGGAGGTGTCGAGGAACAGGGCCGAGGGGTTCTTCACCTCCGCCAGGCCGCCGTCGCCCATCTCGAAGACGCCGATCTCGTCGGTGGCGCCGAAGCGGTTCTTCACCCCGCGCAGGATGCGGAACGGGTAGCCGCGCTCGCCCTCGAAGGCGAGGACGGCGTCCACCATGTGCTCGATCACCCGGGGACCGGCGATGGTCCCCTCCTTGGTGACGTGGCCCACCAGGATAATGGCGACGCCCTGCTTCTTGGCCAGGCGCACCAGCTCGCCGGTGGCGGCGCGGACCTGCGTGACCGAGCCGGGCCCGGCCTCGTGGGCGTCGCTCCACATGGTCTGGATGGAGTCGATAACCACCAGATCGAACTTTTCGCGCTTCAGCCCCTCGACGATCTCGCGCAAAGAGGTCTCGGCGGCCAGGCGGACGGGAGCATCGGCAAGGCCCATGCGCTGGGCGCGGCTGCGGACCTGCTCCACGGCCTCTTCGCCGGAGATATAGGCGCACTTGGCGCCCCGGCGGGCCGCGAAGGCCGCCACCTGAAGCAGCAGGGTGGACTTGCCGACCCCGGGGTCGCCGCCGAGCAGGAGGGCGGAGCCCGGCACCACGCCGCCGCCACAGACCCGGTCGAACTCGGCGACGCCGGTCTGGATGCGGGGCGGGGCGGGGGTGTGTTCCTCCAGGCCCTGGAAGGGCAAACCCTTGCCGCGCGCACTGCTGCGGGTCGGGGCGAGCGCGCCGGGCGGGCGGCTCTGCACCTCTTCCACGAGAGAGTTCCAGGCCAGGCAGGCCGGGCACTGGCCCGCCCACTTGGTCTGCGTCGCGCCGCAGGTCTGGCAAACATAGACGGCGCCGTCGCGGGCCATGGGG
Organism: Phenylobacterium sp.; assembly: GCA_043749525.1. Classification (GTDB taxonomy): domain Bacteria; phylum Pseudomonadota; class Alphaproteobacteria; order Caulobacterales; family Caulobacteraceae; genus Phenylobacterium. The sequence goes on along the minus strand of JAYVDG010000530.1, from coordinate 2,469 downwards.
TCTCCTGATTCGGGGTCGGCGCTCAGCCTACTCCGAAACGCTCTTCACGAGGGTGGGGGAACGGGCGCTAGCTGCTGGCGTTGGCTGGCTGATATGGGGCGTGGATCGCGATGTTGAAGACCGGGAGCTGGGCATGAGCATCGTGGAGCCGGGATCGATGGGCGCGCGGCTGACCGCGCGGGTCCGGGCGATCCTGCTGCAGCCCAAGGCGACATGGGAAGCCATCGACCAGGAGCCGTCGAGCCTGACCGGCCTATACCTCACCTATGTTGTGCCCCTGGCCGCCATCGGGCCGGTGGCCGGGTTCATCGGCGCGGTGGTGTTCGGCAATCCCAAGGACGGCGTGGCCTTCCATCCGCCGGTGCTGAATGCGCTGGGCGCGGCGGTGGCGGCCTATGTTGCGACCCTGATCGGCGTGATGATGCTGGCGGTGGTGATGAACGCCTTCGCGCCGCCATTCGGGGCGACACGGAACCAGGTTCAGGCCCTGAAGGTAGCGGCCTATTCAGGCACGGCGGCCTGGGTGGCCGGCATCTTCCTGGTCTTCCCGCCCTTCGCGCCCCTGGCCTTCCTGGCGGGGATCTACGGCCTCTACCTGCTCTATCTGGGCCTGCCCAAGCTGATGGCCCCGGCGCGGGGCAAGACGGCGGCCTATGTGGTGCTGGCGGTGTTTTCGTCCATCCTCATCAACTTGGTTGTCACCGATATCACCCAGCCGATCAAGCGGATGGGCGAGGGCGCGGGCGCGGCGGCGGCGGTCACCACGGTCCCGGCATCGCGCAGCCACTCCGTGGACCTGTCGCAGCTGGAGGCGGCGGGCGCGCAGCTCGACGCCGCCTCCAAGCGCAACATCGAACCCAGCGATCCTGAGGTGCTGAAGACCTTCCTGCCCGTCACGGCGGCCGGCTATCCGCGCACGGCGCTGCGGGCCGGCAGCCTGGGATCCGATGGCGTGTCCGGCGTTTCGGCGGAGGCCAGCTACGCCAAGGGCGACGGGACCTACACCCTGACCATCACCGACTTGGGCGAGGCCGGCGCCCTGGCCGGCATCGCCACGGCCTTCAATGTGGAGTCCTCCACCGAGAGCGGTCGGCGCTACGACCGCATCGGCAAGACGCCCGAAGGCCGGATGAGCACCGAGTCCTACGACAACGCCTCCAAGCACGGCCGCTACGGCGTGCTGGTGGCCGAACGGTTCATGGTCCAGGCCGAGGGGGACGCGGTGCCCATGTCCAGCCTGAAGGCGGCGGTGTCGGGCCTCGACCTCGCGCCGCTTCAGGTGCTGGCGAAGCCTAGACCTGCCCCAGGTAAACCCGCTCCGCCCGCGGGCTGAGGCGGACCAGGCATTCGTGGGCCACGGTGCCCGCGGCGGCGGCGAGGTCATCGATGTGGGCGTTGGGGCCCATCAGCTCGACCATCTGGCCGGGGCTGGCCGGGGTGTGGCCGAGGTCCAGCAGGATCAGGTCCATGGTGACGATCAGGAAGGGCCGCAGGGCGCCGGCGAACCAGCCATGGCCGGTCTGCTTGGCGGCACGGACCAGGCCATCGGCGTATCCAGCGGCGACCACCGCGACGCGGGTGGGGCGGGCCACGATGCGGCTGGAGCCGTAGCCGACGGTCTCGCCGGCTTCGATGTTGCGGATGTCGAGGATGGGGGCCTCGAAGGTCGCCACCGCCTTCAGGCGCGGATCGGGACGCTCCTCGGGGCCACCGCCATAGAGGCTGACACCGGGGCGGACCATGTCGAAGCGGTAGTCGTCCCCCAGGAAGATGCCGGCCGAGGCCGCGAAGCTGGCCCGAGCCTCGGGGAACAGCTTGCGGGCGGTGACGAAGCGTTCGAGCTGGCGGCCGTTGCGGGGATCGCGGGGCTCGGGCGCGGAGCCCAGGTGGCTCATCACCAGGCCGATATCGAGATGGGCCAGGCGGTCGCCGGATTGGGCCAGGGCCGCGGCCTGGTCGGGCGTGATCCCCTGGCGGTTCATGCCGGTGTCGATGTGCAGGGCGACGGGCAGGGCGTGGCCCAGGGACGCGGCGAAGCTGCTGGCGGCCTCGACCTGGGGCACGCTGGTGAGCGCCGGCGTGAGGTTGGCCGCGACGAGCCGCGCGGCCGTGCCGCCGGTCATGCCGTCCAGCACATAGATGGTCGCCGGACGCTTGGGACCGAGCGCCGCGCGCAGAGCCTCCCCCTCGCTCAGGCGGGCGACGAAGAAGCTTCGGGCGCCCTCGGCCCACAGGCGGCGGCAGACGGGTCCGGCGCCCAGGCCATAGCCGTCGCCTTTCACCACGGGGGCGGCTTCCGCCCCTGGCGCCTGGGCGCGCAGGACGCCGTAATTATGCGCCAGCGCGTCGAGATCGATGGTGAGGCGCGCGGAGGAGGGGAGAGCCATTGGCGCTCCCTTAGAGGCTGGCGACGACAAGGGAAAGCCGGTTCAAGCGCCGGGATCAGTCGCGGCTGTGCTGGTCGTAGCG
>JAYVDG010000529.1:0-9940 GCA_043749525.1 Phenylobacterium sp. | reverse complement strand
TCCGCTGCGCTACGGCCGGGATGACGGGGGAGGGAAACTCCCGATAAGCTCACCCCATGTGCGACACCCTGGTAGCCCTGGCCTCCGAGACCCCGCGTGGGGCGCTGCTGTTCGCCAAGAACAGCGACCGGGAGCGCAATGAGGCCCAGGTGCTGGAGATGCATCCGCGGCGGACGGGCGGCGGGGACATCAAGCTCACCTACATCACCATTTCCGATGTGGCGCAGACTCACGCCGTCCTGATCAGCCGGCCCTGCTGGATGTGGGGGGCGGAGATGGGCGCCAATGAGCATGGCGTGGTGATCGGCAACGAGGCGCTGCATGCCCGCGTGCCGGCTCAGCGCCGCCGCGCGCTGACGGGGATGGACCTGGTGCGGCTGGGGCTGGAGCGGGGCGCCACGGCGGCCGACGCGCTGGCGGTGATCATCGGGCTGCTGGAGCGTCACGGCCAGGGCGGTGATTGCGGGCACCTGGGGCGGTTCTACTACCACAACGGCTTCATCATCGCAGACAGCACCGAGGCCTATGTGCTGGAGACCGTGGGGCGCGACTGGGTGGTGGAGCGCGTCGCCGGGCGCCGCTCGCTGTCCAACGCCTATTCGATCGGGGCCGGCTGGTCGGACGTCAGTCCGGGGCTGGCGGCGCAGGGGGCGGGGCGGTTCGACCTGGCGGCGCACCTGATCGACGCGGCGCGCGACGCCGTCAGCTTCGGGCGGGGGCGCTGCGCGCGGGGGCAGGGGCTGATGGATGGCGCGGGGGACCAGCTAACGCCCGCCGCCATGATGGCCATCCTGCGGGATCACGGGGAGGCTGCCGACTGGAGCCCGGAAAATACGGTGGGGCGGACGATCTGCATGCATGCCGCCTCGGGCCCGCGCCGCAGCCAGTCGGTGGCGTCGATGGTGTCGGAGGTGGGGGCCGAGCGGGCCGTGCACTGGGTGACGGCGACCTCAGCGCCCTGCACGAGCCTGTACAAGCCGGTGCTGTTTGCGGCCGGGGCGCCGCCGGTGGGGCCGGCTCCGTCGGATGCGTATGACGGTGAGAGCCTGTGGTGGCGGCACGAGCGGCTGCACCGGGCGCTGCTGGCCGACCATGCGGCGGGGATGGCGCTGATCGCCGCCGAGCGGGACGCGCTGGAGGCGGGCTTCCGGGCGCGGATCGACGGGGCCGATGACCTCAAGACCGCCGTCGCCGACTGCTGGCGCGACGCCGCGCAGGCCGAGGCGCGGTGGGGGTTGGCCCTGGCACCCGCCCGGCCCGGCGGCTCAGCCTACGCTCGCAGCTGGGCGCGGCTGAACAGCGTGGCGGGGTTGGTGCGGTAGGTTCGTAGGGCGCGAGCAGCCTCCGCAGCAAACCCATTCACGTCATCCCGCCGCAGCGCAGCGAAGAGCCGGGACCCAGGGGCGGCACGCTCGGCTCCTGGGGCCCGGATCGGCCTGACGGCCGTCCGGGATGACGCGAATTGTTGTGCTGATAGTGGATCTAGAACCTCACCCCATCGGGTAGAGGATCTCTTTCGAGATGGCGTCGATCTTGGTCAGCACCTCTTTCGACAGCGTCACGTCGGCGGCGGCGAAGATGTCGGGGAGCTGTTCTTCCTTCGAGACGCCGACGATGGTGGAGGCGACGAAGTCGTGCTGCTTGCTCCAGGCCGTCGCCAAGGTGACGGGCGACATCCCGGCCTCGGCGGCGACGGCGGCGAAACGTTCGGTGGAGGCCAGGGACTTCTCGTTGACGAAGCGCTGGGCCATCACCGCCTGGCGGCCGCCCAGCGCGATGTAGCGGGAGAAGCGCGCGCCGTCGGGCGTGGCCCCGCCCTGGTACTTGCCCGACAGCACGCCGCCGGCGAGGGGCGAGAAGGGGATCAGGCTGATGCCCTCCTGGCGGCAGGCCTGGGCCAGCTCGTCCTCGAAGCGGCGGTTGTTGAGGCTGAAGTTGTTCTGGATGGTCTGGTAGCGGGCGACGCCGAGGCGCTCCGAGGTCGCCACGCTCTTCATCAGGCCCCAGGTGGTCTCGTTGCTGCAGCCGATGGTGCGGATCTTTCCCTCGCGGATCAGGTCGTCGAGGGTTTCCATCGTCTCGTCATAGGCGATGCCGTGGTCGGGCCAGTGGGTCTGGTAGAGGTCGATATAGTCGGTCCCCAGGCGCTTGAGGCTGGCCTCGACGGCGCGGGTGATGTTGTGGCGGTCCATAGCCGTCATGCCGGCCCGCTGGGCGCCCTTGATCCAGCCGTGGCTGGGGCCGCAGACCTTGGTGGCGAGGATCACCTGGTCGCGGCGCTTGGTCTTCAGCCAGCGGCCGACGATCTCCTCGGTGCGGCCGGCCCATTCCTCGCTGGGCGGCACCGGATAGTTCTCGGCGGCGTCGAAGAAGTTGATCCCGGCCTCCAGCGACATGTCGAGGATGCGGTGGGAGGCGGCCTCATCGACCTGGGAGCCGAAGGTCATGGTCCCCATGCAGATCTTGGAGACGACGATGGCGCTCTTGCCGAGGCGATGGGTCTGCATGAATGGCGTCCTTGAAATGGGGCGCCGGCCAGCGGCGGCGCTTCAATGGCTCGGCAGATAGGCCCTTGCCCCACGCCTGCGCAAGGCGGCGGCTGGCGGTTGGCGGGCGAACATGATTGCCTGTGGCGGTGAGGAGACCCCCGACCATGAGCGCCGACTTCGGAGACAACCGCCCCGACCTGGCGGCCTGGTGGATGCCCTTCACCGCCAACCGGCAGTTCAAGGCCGATCCACGCCTCTTGGCGGAGGCCAGCGGCATGTATTACCGCACGGTGGAGGGCCAGGAGGTGCTGGACGGGACCTCGGGGCTCTGGTGCGTCAATGCCGGCCATGGGCGCGCCGAGATCGCCGACGCTGTGCGCCAGCAGCTGATGACGCTGGACTTCGCGCCCTCGTTCCAGATGGGCCATCGGCCGGGTTTTGAGTTCGCGCAGCGGCTCACGAAGATCGCGCCCGAGGGCATGGACCGGGTGTTCTTCACCAACTCCGGCTCGGAGTCGGTGGATACGGCGCTGAAGATCGCCATGGCCTATCACCGGGCGCGCGGGGAGGGGCAGCGCACCAAGCTGATCGGCCGTGAGAAGGGCTATCACGGGGTCGGCTTCGGCGGTCTGTCGGTGGGGGGCCTGGTCAACAACCGGCGGACCTTCGTCACCCTGCCCGGCGTCGATCACCTGCCGTCGACCTATGACCTGGCGCGCAACGCGTTTTCGCGGGGACTGCCGGCGCACGGGGCGGAGAAGGCCGACGCGCTGGAGGGGCTGATCGGCCTGCACGGGCCCGAGACCATCGCCGCCGTCATCGTCGAGCCGGTGGCGGGATCGGCCGGCGTGCTGCCGCCGCCGATAGGGTATCTGGCGCGGTTGCGGGAGATCTGCGACCAGCATGGGATTCTGCTGATCTTCGACGAGGTGATCACCGGCTTCGGGCGGGTGGGCGCGCCCTTCGCGGCCCAGGCCTTCGGGGTGACGCCGGACCTCATGACCACGGCCAAGGGCTTGACCAACGGGGTCATCCCGATGGGGGCGGTGTTCGTGAAGCGGGGGGTGCACGACGCCATTGTCCAGGGGCCCGAGGCCGCGATCGAGTTCTTCCACGGCTATACCTATTCCGGTCATCCGGTGGCCTGCGCGGCGGGCCTGGCGGTGCTGGACATCTACGCCCGCGAGGATCTGTTCGCCCGGGTCGCGGCCATCGCGCCGCTGTGGGAGGCGGCGCTGCACGGACTGCATACGCAGCCTACCGTCATCGACATTCGCAACATCGGCCTGATGGGGGCCATCGAGCTTTCGCCCCGCGACGGGGCGCCGGGAGCTCGCGGCTATGAGGTGCTGGGCAAGGCGCTGGAGGCTGGGCTGCTGGTTCGGGCGACCGGGGACACCATCGCCCTGTCGCCGCCGCTGATCATATCGGAGGCGCAGATCGGCAAGCTGGTGGAGATCCTGGGCGGGGTGCTGGCGGGGATCGACTGAGCGCGGCTATAGAGGATCGTCCCTTCGGAGAACCCCATGCCCCACACCCTGCTGATCTCGCACCCGATGCTGTCGCCCATCCAGGCGGGGCTGGAGGCGCAGGGCTACACGGTTGTGCGGCGCTGGGAGATGGCCGATGGCGAGGCGGCGGCGGTGGAAGCCATCGTCCATGCGGGCGAGATCTATCTGACGCCTGACTTCCTGGAGAGCCTGCCGAAGCTGAAGCTGATCGCCAATGTCAGCGTCGGCTATGACGGGGTAGACGTGCCCTGGTGCCGGGCGCGGGGGATCGAGGTTTCCCACGCCGACGGGCTGAACGCCGAGGATGTGGCCGACCATGCGCTCGGCCTGCTGATCGGTGGCTGGCGCAACATCGTGGCCGGCGACCGCATGGTTCGGGCCGGAGGCTGGAACAACGACCGCATGGAGGTCGGCCCCGGCATGAAGGGCCACAAGGTGGGTGTCATGGGGCTGGGCCATATCGGCGTGGCCGTCGCCAAGCGGGTCGAGGCCTTCGGCATGACCGTCGCCTGGTGGGGGCCGAACTCGAAACCCGACGCCGCCTGGCCCCGGGCCGAGAGCCTGCTGGCCCTGGCCACCGACAGCGACATCCTGGTGGTGGCCTGCCGCGCCGATGTCTCCAACCGCAAGGCGGTGAACGCCGCGGTGATCGACGCCGTCGGTCCCAAGGGCATGATCGTGAATGTGTCGCGCGGTTCGGTGATCGACGAGGACGCCCTGATCGCGGCGCTGAAGGACGGCCGACTGGGGCGGGCGGGGCTGGATGTCTTCGCCGTGGAGCCGACGCCGGTGGGGCGCTGGGAGGGCGTGCCCAATACGGTGCTGACCCCGCACAGCGCCGGCGGCACGGTAGGGTCCTTGCCGTCGATGATCGCCCAGACCTTCGAGAACCTGCGCCGCCACTTCGCCGGCGAGGCCCTGTTGAGCCCGGTCGCCGCCTAGAACCAGGAGATCAAGATCATGGCCAAAGTGCTTGGAATTGGTGGGATTTTCTTCAAGACCTCAGACCCGGTGGCCCTTGCGGCCTGGTACGATCGCGTGCTGGGGTTCGGCGGCGGTGAGTGGTCGGGCGCCATGTGGTCGCCCGCGGATCGGGGCTACACCATCTGGTCACCGTTCAAGGCCGACACCACCTATTTCGAACCCTCGACCTCGCCGTTCATGATCAATTTCATTGTTGATGACATCGATGGCGTGCTGGCCCACGCCGCTGCTGAAGGGGTGTAACCCACCGGCCGCGACGACACCGACGAGAACGGCCGCTTCGCCTGGCTGAGGGATCCGGCGGGGTTGAAAATCGAACTCTGGCAGCCGGCGGAGACCTCTCCCGAGGCTTGACATAAAGACATAAAGATATCTTTATGTGATCATGAGTCTTTCAGCGATCCAGGCTGTGGAAGTGTTGCGTGCGGCGGGGGAGCCCTCGCGCCTGCGCATCCTGGCCCTGCTGTCCCATGAAGAGCTGGCGGTGCTGGAACTGTGCAAGGTTCTGGACCAGAGCCAGCCCCGCGTCTCGCGCCATCTGAAACTGCTGGCCGAGGCCGGCCTGGTGGAGCGGTTCCCGGACGGCGCCTGGGTGTTCTACCGGCTGGTGGCCGGCGGTCTGGCGCGGCGCCTGGCCGACGAAACCCTGGCCGCCGTCGATCCCGCCGATCCCATCCTGGTTCGCGACGCCGAGCGCCTGCAGGCGGTGCGTGACGAGCGCTCCACCGAGGCCGGGGAATACTTCGCCCGCAATGCCGCCCGCTGGGACGAGATCCGCTCGCTTTATGTGTCGGAGACCGATGTCGAGGCCGCCGTGCTGCAGGCCGCGGGGCCTGGCCCCTTCAAGAGGCTGGTGGACCTGGGCAGCGGCACCGGCCGCATGCTGACCCTACTGGGTCCCCACGCCCAGGCGGCCGTCGGGCTCGACCTGTCGCAGCAGATGCTGAACATCGCCCGCCGGCACGTGGCCGACGCGGGGCTGGAGCGCTGTGAGCTGCGCCACGGCGACATCTTCGGCACCCGCCTGCCGGGCCAGAGCGCCGACCTCGTGGTGGTCCACCAGGTGCTGCACTATCTGGGGGACCCCGCCGCCGCCGTTCGCGAGGCCGCCCGGCTGGTGGCCGAGGACGGCCGCCTGATCATCGTGGACTTCGCACCCCACAGCCTGGAATTCCTGCGCGAGCAGCACCAGCACCGCCGCCTCGGCTTCGCCGAGAGTGAGATGGAGCGCTGGATGAACGAGGCTGGCCTGACCAAGGTCCGCGCCGCCGCCCTGCCGCCCGCCAGGGGCGAGGGCCTGACCGTCAAGATATGGACCGCCGAGCGCGTCCGCCAAGCCGAGAGGAACGCCGCATGAGCCCGCTGGAAACCGCGCTGGGGCCTGTGGCGCGCGCCGGCGCGGGCCTTGCCAAGCGTCCGTCGGTGTCCTTCGAGTTCTCGCCCCCCAAGGGGCCGAAGAGCGAGGAAAGCCTGTGGGAGGCGATCCGCCGGCTGGAGCCCCTGAACCCGTCCTTCGTCTCGGTGACCTACGGCGCCGGCGGCTCGACCCGCGACCGCACGCACCGCACGGTAGTGCGGATGCTCAATGAAACGACCCTGCGGCCTGCCGCCCACCTGACCTGCGTGGAAGCCTCGCGCGCCGAGGTGGACGAGGTGATCCAGGACTACTGGGATGCCGGCATCCGCCACATCGTCGCCCTGCGCGGCGATCCGCCGGGCTCGCTCGGCGGCGCCTACGAGCCCCGGGCCGATGGCTACCAGAACGCCACGGAGTTGACGGCCGGGATCCGCGCGATCGGCGACTTCGACGTCAGCGTCGGGGTCTATCCGCAGATCCATCCCGAGAGCCCGTCGGTGGACCACGACATCGACGTGCTGAAGGCCAAGATCGACGCCGGGGCGACCCGGGCGATCAGCAACTTCTTCTTCGACATCGACGGCTACCTGCGGTTTGTCGAGAAGATCCGCAAGGCCGGTGTCATGGTCCCGATCCTTCCCGGCATCATGCCGGTAAGCGGCTACGAGGGGTTGAAGAACATGTCCCAGCGCATCGGGGTCAGTCTCCCCGGCTGGCTTGGCAATCTGTTCGAGGGGCTCGACGACGACGTTGAGACCCGCAAGCTGCTCGCCTGCTCCGTCGCCGCGGAGATGTGCGCGCGATTGGTCGAAGAAGGGTTCTCGGACCTGCATTTCTATACGCTGAATAGGGCCGACCTCGTTTACGCCATCTGCCGGGTGCTAGGCGTGCGGGAAGAGCCGACGGAGAAAGCCGCATGAGCCCGCGCTCGGAACGAATTGAAAAACTGAAGCAAATCTCGCGTGAGCGTGTGTTGATTCTGGACGGCTCCTGGGGGGTGATGTTCCAGAAGCGCAAGCTGGACGAGGCCGACTACCGGGCCGAGCGGTTCAAGGACCATCCCGGCCAGTTGAAGGGCAACAACGACATCCTGTGCCTGACGCGACCGGATATCGTCGGCGACCTGCACGACCAGTACTACGCCGCCGGCGCCGACATCAGCGAGACCAACACCTTCTCGGCCACCACCATCGCCCAGGCCGACTACGAGCTGGAGAGCGCGGTTCGCGACATCAATTTCGAGGGCGCGCGGATCGCCCGCGAGCGGGCCGACGCCTGGACCGCCAAGGAGCCGCACAAGCCGCGCTTCGTGGCTGGCTCGGTGGGGCCGCTGAACAAGATGCTGTCGATGTCCTCGGACGTGAACGATCCCGGCGCGCGGCTGGTGACCTTCGACGAGGTCTACACCGCCTATCGCGAACAGATGATCGCCCTGCACGACGGCGGGGTGGACATGTTCCTGATCGAGACGATCACCGACACGCTGAACTGCAAGGCCGCCATCAAGGTGATCCTGGACATGGAGGACGAGGGCTACGAGCCCCTGCCGATCTGGATCTCCGGGACCATCACCGACCGCTCGGGGCGCACCCTGTCGGGCCAGACGGTGGAGGCCTTCTGGAACTCGGTGAAGCACGCCAAGCCCTTCGCCATCGGCCTGAACTGCGCGCTGGGCGCCGACCTGATGCGGCCCCACATCGCCGAACTCAGCCGCGTGGCCGACACCCTGGTGAGCGCCTATCCCAACGCGGGCCTGCCCAACGCGTTTGGCGAGTACGACGAGGAGCCACACCAGACCAGCCACGAGCTGCACGAGTGGGCGACGCGCGGCCTGGTCAACATCCTGGGCGGCTGCTGCGGCACGACGCCGGAGCACATTGCCCACGTGGCCGAGGCCGTAAAGGGTGTTAAGCCCCGGCAAATCCCCGAACGCCCGAAGGCCATGCGCCTGGCGGGCCTGGAGCCTTTTGAACTCGCCTGATGCGCCCAATCTTTATCAATGTCGGCGAGCGGACCAACGTCACCGGCTCGGCCAAATTCCGTAAGCTTGTCGCCGAGGGGGATTACCCCGCGGCGCTCAGCGTGGCGCGGCAGCAGGTGGACGCCGGCGCCTCGGTGATCGACATCAACATGGACGAGGGGCTGCTGGACAGCGTCGCGGCCATGAAGACGTTCCTGAACCTGATCGCCGCCGAGCCGGATATCGCCCGGGTGCCGATCATGATCGACAGCTCCAAGTGGGAGGTGATCGAGGCCGGGCTGAAGTGCGTGCAGGGCAAGGCCATCGTGAACTCGATCTCCATGAAGGAGGGCGAGGACAAGTTCCGCGAACAGGCCAAGGCCTGCCTGCGCTATGGCGCGGCCGTGGTGGTGATGGCCTTCGACGAAGTCGGCCAGGCCGACACCGCCCAGCGCAAGATCGAGATCTGTACCCGCGCCTATCGCATCCTGGTGGACGAGGTGGGTTTCCCCGCCGAGGACATCATCTTCGACCCCAACATCTTCGCGGTGGCGACGGGGATCGACGAGCACAACAACTATGCGGTCGACTTCATCGACGCCGTGAAGGTGATCAAGGACACCTTGCCGCTGGCCCGCATCTCGGGCGGCGTCTCCAACGTGTCGTTCAGCTTCCGCGGCAACGAGCCGGTGCGGCGCGCGATCCACGGGGTGTTCCTCTATCACGCCATCGCCGCGGGCATGGACATGGGCATCGTCAACGCCGGCGACCTGCCGGTCTATGACGATATTCCCGAGGAGCTGCGCGAGGCCGTCGAGGACGTGATCCTCAACCGGCCGCAGCGGACCAATATCTCCAACACCGAACGGCTGGTGGAACTGGCGCCCAAGTACAAGGGCGGCAAGTCCGAGGCAAAGGGGCCAGACCTGGCCTGGCGCGAACTGCCGGTGGCCAAGCGCCTGGCCCATGCCCTGGTCAACGGCCTGACCGACTATATCGAGGCCGACACCGAGGAGGTTCGCCTGTCGGTGGCCCGCCCGCTGCACGTCATCGAAGGCCCGCTGATGGACGGGATGAACGTGGTGGGCGACCTGTTCGGCTCGGGGAAGATGTTCCTGCCGCAGGTGGTGAAGTCGGCCCGGGTGATGAAGCAGGCCGTGGCCTATCTGATGCCGTTCATGGAGGCCGAGAAGGAGGGCAAGCCGCGGGAGAACGCCGGCAAGATCCTGATGGCCACCGTCAAGGGCGACGTCCACGACATCGGCAAGAACATCGTCGGCGTGGTCCTGCAGTGTAACAATTACGAGGTCATCGATCTGGGGGTCATGGTGGCCTGCGACCGCATCCTGGACGAGGCCATCGCCCACAAGGTCGACATCGTCGGCCTGTCGGGCCTGATCACGCCCAGCCTCGACGAGATGGTCTATGTGGCCAGCGAGATGGAGCGGCGCGGGTTCACCATCCCGCTGCTGATCGGCGGCGCCACAACGAGCAAGACCCACACGGCGGTGAAGATCGAGCCCGGCTATCAGGGCGGCTCCACCACCTACGTGCTGGACGCCAGCCGCGCGGTGGGCGTGGTCTCTGGCCTGCTCTCGGCCACCGAAAAGGATCGCATCCAGGCCGAGACCCGGGCCGA
>JAYVDG010000528.1:0-3714 GCA_043749525.1 Phenylobacterium sp. | reverse complement strand
CCACGGTGATCTTCGGCGCCTCGACGCCCAGCATAGCGCAATAGACCTCGGTGCGCTCGCCCAGCACGGCGGCGGCGCGCTTCTTCAGCATCAGGATGGCGGCGCGGGCATAGCCTTCGCCCTCTCCCATCGCGGTGATCCGCGCGGGTTCGCCATGGGCGGCGGCCAGCCACTTGGCCCGGCCGGTCCCGGCCTCCAGGCGCACAGGCTCGCCGAACACCTCCAGCACCATGCCAGGATGAAGCGGGGTGGCGTCGGGCAGCTCGGCGATCCGCTCGGCGATCCAGCCGGCCCGCTCGCGGGCGAAGGCGGCGGCCTCCGCCAGACGGCGCGGCGATGGGGCGGTGGCGACGATCTCGCGCCGAGTGCGGTCGAGCCGCAGCGAAACGCGGCGTGCGCGGCGGTTGACCCGCAGGGTCACGGCCGTCCCGGCCACTTCCAGCCGGTCGCCGTCAGCCCATGTCTTGGCGGAAAAGGGGGCGCTGCCGAAGAGACTCATCGTCTCCTTAAATCTAGGCGGCTTTGACCTTCTTTGGGAGGGCCGCGTTGGCCGCCGTGCGCGAGAACGCCATCTCGGCCTCCCAGATCGCCGCGCGGACCCGCGGATAAATCTCGTCCTTGAACCGCGCGCCGTTGAAGACGCCGTAGTGTCCGACGTGCGGCTGAACGTAGTCCTGCTTCATCTCCGCCGGAATGCCCGAGCAGAGGTCGTGCGCGGCTTGGGTCTGTCCGATTCCGGAGATGTCGTCGTTTTCGCCCTCGACGGTGAGCAGGCGGATGTCGGTGATCAGTTCCGGCCGCACCAGGCGTCCGCGATGCTCCAGCTCGCCCTTGGGCAACAGGTAGCGTTGGAAGACCACGTCGACCGTCTGGAGATAGAACTCCTCGGTCAGGTCCAGCACGGACAGATATTCGTCGTAGAATTCCAGATGGCGGTCGGCGCCGTCGCCATCGCCACTCATGAGCTGGCGCAGATAGCGCTGGTGCGCCTCCTGGTGCTTTTCGGCGTTCATCGACATGAAGCTGGCGAGCTGGACAAACCCCGGATAGACGCGCCGGCCCATCCCCGGATGCGGCGCCGGCACGGTGTCGATCATGTTCGACTGGAACCAGGTGAAGGGCCGTTCCTCGGCCAGCTTGTTGGTCACGGTTGGCGACAGGCGCGCGTCGATCGGCGAGCCCATGAAGGTCATCGAGCCGGGGCGGCACTCATCGCCGTCCTCCGCCATCAGGGCCGCGGCGGCCAGGACCGGCGGGCCGGGCTGGCAGACGGCCACCACGTGCGGGCGCGGGCCCAGCACCTGCAGCATCTGGCGGATGTGGTCGATGTAGTCGTGGAAGTCGAAGCGGCCTTCCATCACCGGCACATCGCGGGCGTTGGTCCACTCGGTGATGTAGACTTCATGGTCCTGCAGGAAGGCCTCGACCGTGCCGCGCAGCAGGGTGGCGTAGTGGCCGGACAGCGGGGCGGCGATCAGCACCGCGGGCTCGCGGGTGCGCCGCCCGGCGCGGCGCATGTCGGCCATGTCGCGGGCGAAGTGGGTGAGCTTGCACCAGGGGCTGGACCAGACCTCGGTGGCGCGCACGCGCACCGGATGGCCGTCGATCTCGACCGTGTCGATGCCCCAGGCCGGCTTGCCGTAACGGCGCGTCAGGTTCGCGAAGAGGTCGGCGTTGGCATAGAGCCGACGGCCCAGATCGCTGTCCTTGGCGGGATTGAGCGGCGAGGACCAGAAATCGCGCGTCATCCGCGCTGCGGCGCGAAGGGGCGCTGCGGCATAATAACCAGCTTCATAGAGGGAATAGAGCATGTCCCGTCCTTTGTGCGACGCAACATAACACCCGAACGGTTAATTCGGTCCATACCCAACGTATAGCTTGTCCCCAGCTTTGAGAGGCGGTCTACGCGTGGCAGGACTGGGCGTGCGATCCCTGCTTCATGGCGGCCTGGATCTGAGCGGCCATCATCTGAGGCGTCTCCCCGTAGGGGATGACACAGACGAATTCGCCGTTCGGGCTCATCAGATAGGTGATGGTCGAGTGGTTGATCTGATAGTCGGCCCCCTCGCCGGCCTTCTGGTAGAAGACGTGATAGGCGTGCGCGACCTCGGCCACCTGGGCGTCCGTGCCGGTCAGGCCCAGGGTGCGGTGCGGGAAGGCGGAGTTGGACAGGTAGTTCGCCAGGACCTTGGGCGTGTCGCGCGCCGGATCGACCGAGATGAACACCGTCTGGAAGTCATCGGCCTTTTTGCCCAGAAGCGTCTCGGTCTGGCCGAGCGCCAGCAGGGTCGTCGGGCAGGCTTCCGGGCAATAGGTGAAGCCGAAGAAGACCGCGCTCCACTTGTGTTTCAGCGCCGAGGCGTCCCTCGCCTTGCCCGTCTGATCGACCAGATGGAACGGGCCGCCGATGGCGGCGGTTTGGGTCTGACCGCCCAGGATGCCGCGCTTTACGGCCAGGCCCGTGATGGCGGCGAAGGCGAGCGCCAGGATGGCGAGGATGGCCCAGACGGTCCGGCTCATGAGGCGTTCCTGTAGTCCCTTTACGTCACGAGGCCGCTTTGGGGCTCGCCAGAGCGATGCGGCGGAGCGATCCTGCTAGGCTATGGCCGATCCCAGGACGCCCACCGACCCGGCGATGCAGCCCGGCCTCGATAGGACCGGCGGCGAGGCCGTGCAAGGCAAGCTGACCAGTTCCGGCGACCTTTCCCATGACGAGATCTACGCCGGCGAGGAGTGGTCGGAGGGCAACGTCCACCGCGGGCGCCTGCGGGTCCGCACCCTGGTCACCCTGCGCTGGCTGGTGGTGGGCGGCGAGGTGGTCCTGCTGCTGGCGATCATGGCGCTCGGCTTTTCGGCCCCCGTCGCGCTTTGCCTGGCGGTGATCGGGGGCGGCGCCTGGATCAACCTGTTGACCGGCGTAGCCTCGCCGGGCCAGCGCGTGTTCGGCGATCGTGAGGCCGCGGCCCAGCTCAGCATCGACATCCTGCAGATGAGCGCGCTCGCCTTCCTGACCGGCGGGGCCGCGAACCCCTTCATGCTGATGCTGATCGCCCCTGTCACCCTGGCGGCGGCGACCCTGCCGCTGCGGCCCGTGCTGACCCTGGGCGTGATGGCGGGGCTGCTGTCGGCGATCCTGGCCTTTGTCTCCCTGCCGCTGCCGATGGCGCCGGGCGCGGGCCTGGACATTCCGATGAGCTTCAAAGTGGGCGCGGCGCTGGCCAACATCGCCGGCATCGCGCTGACCGCGGGCTATGTGCGCCAGGCGGCGGTGGAGTCCTCGCGGATGGCGCTTGCCCTGGACGTCACCCAGGCGGTGCTGGCCCGCGAGCAGCGGCTGTCGGCCCTTGGCGCGCTCGCCGCCGCCGCCGCCCACGAGCTCGGCACCCCGCTCGCCACCATCTCCATCGTCGCCAAGGAGCTCGCCCGCGAGGCGCCGACCGCGGCGGTCAAGGAGGACGCGGACCTGCTGGTTTCCCAGGCCGAGCGCTGCCGCGAAATCCTGCGCCGCCTGACCGAAACTCCCGACGCGGCCTCCGACGAGGTGCATGAGCGTGTCTCGCTGCGCCAGCTGGTTCAGGACGTGATCGAGCCGCACGCCGGCGTGAAGGGGGTCCGTGTCGAAGCCATCGTCACCGGCGCCAAGGGCATGAAGACCCCCGACATCCGCCGCCTGCCGGAGATCACCCACGCCTTCACCGCCTTCGTGGAGAACGC
>JAYVDG010000527.1:0-3723 GCA_043749525.1 Phenylobacterium sp. | reverse complement strand
GCACACGGTCGATGTGGCGACGGGCGCCATCAAGCAGCGGTTCGGAGCCATCTGGGAGCCCGGCAAGCCGACCTGGAGCCTGGACGGTCAGACCATCGCGCTGGCCGCCTTCAAGCCCTACAACGCCCGCTTCCGCGAGGGTCTCAGCGAGATCATGACCGTGGACGTCGCCACCGGCGCCGCCACCTACCAACCCCACGCCCCCAACAAGTCCCTGGGCACCCGGGGCGACGACGGGCCGGTCTGGTCGCCGGACGGGAAGTCCATCGCCTATGTGTTCGCCAGCCGGCTGTGGACCGTCGAGGTCGACGCGAAGGGCAAGTTCGCCTCGACGCCCAAGGCGCTGACCGACGAGGTCACCGACGCCCCCACCTGGAGCGGGGACTCAAGCCAGCTGCTCTACCTGTCGGGCGGCAAGCTGAAGCTGATCGCGGCATCCGGCGGTTCGGCCAACACCATTCCCGTCCCCCTCACCTGGGCCAACGCCAAGCCCAAGGGCAAGACGGTGATCCGGGCCGGCAAGCTGTGGGACGGGCTTGGCCCCGACCTGAAGCGCGACGTGGACATCGTGGTGGAGGGCAACCGCATCGCCGCCATCTTGCCCTCCGGCCAAGGCCCCACAGACGCGAAACTGATCGACGCCAAGGACGCCACGGTGATCCCGGGCCTGGTGGAGATTCACGCCCACCGGCAGATGCAGGGCTACGGCTATGGCGACCGAGAGGGGCGGCTTTGGCTGGCCCTGGGGGTCACCACCACTCGCTCGCCCGGCTCGCCCGCCTATCACATGGTGGAGGATCGTGAGTCCCTGGACGCCGGCGCCCGTGTCGGCCCCCGCTACTTCGCCACTGGCGAGGCCATCGACGGCTCGCGCATCTACTACAACTTCATGCGGCCGGTGACTGAGCCCGGCCAGATGCAGCTGGAGCTGGATCGGGCCGAGGCGCTCTCGTACGACCTGCTGAAGTCCTATGTGCGCCTGCCGCTGGCCGCCAGCCGCGAGATCACCCAGTGGGCCCACGCGCGGGGGATGCACGTCACCTCGCACTACCATTATCCGGCGGTCAGCTTCGGCCTGGACGGGATGGAGCACATCGGGGCCACCAGCCGGTTCGGGTACTCGCGCACCACCAGTCCGCTGGGGACCAGCTATCAGGACGTCACCGCCCTGTTCGTCCACAGCGGCGCGCGGCGGACGCCGACCCTGTTCTCGTCCTCGGCCATGTATGGAACCGACCGCTCCCTGGTGGACGACCCCCGCATCAAGGCCCTCTATCCGCCGTGGGAATATGCCCGGCTGCTGGAGCGGGCCGAGCAGGCCGCGGTGGGCGATCCCGCGGTGGCGCTGTCGTCCCTGGCCCAGAACGTGGAGCACCTGCGCGACATCCTGCGCAGCGGCGGGCGGGTGGTGACAGGGACCGATTCCCCCATCGATTTCAACGGCGTCAGCCTGCACATGAACCTGCGCGCCATGGTGAAGTACGGCCTGACGCCCTACGAGGCCCTGACCACGGCGACCCGGTTCTCTGGTGAGTTCCTGGACCAGCCGTTCGGGACGCTCACCGTCGGCGCTCTGGCCGACCTGGTGGTGACCGAGGGCAACCCCTTAGTCCGTATCGAGGACGCCGCGGCGGTTCGTCATGTGATGAAGGGCGGCGAGGTGTTCGACATCGCCACTCTGATCGCGCCCTTCAAGGACGTGGCCCATGCCGAGGCCACGCCGGTGAAGGCGCTGGCGGCCCGCAAGGGCGGCCAATGGTGGCACGAGGCGGCCTATGTGGAATCCGGCCACGCGTCCTGCTGCGTCGATCCGTTCTGCGCGGTGCAGCAGAACGGGCGGCGTCGGTTCGTGGCGACAGAGGTCTAGGCCCTAGCCTTTGGCCCGCTCCACCGTCTCAACGGCGGGGTTGGCGCGCAGGGCGGCGCCGATGTGGGTGAGGTGGCGGGCGTCCTTGACCTCGACATCGAAGTCGACGTCGAAGAAGTCGGCGTGGCGGCGGTGCATGCGCAGGTTGACGATATTGCCGCCGGCCTCGCCGATCACCGTGCAGGCCTGGCCCAGCACGCCCGGCGCATTGCGGATGGTGGCGGTCAGGCGCGACAGGGTGACGGTGTTGCGCTCGGCCTCGGGCGTCCATTGCAGGTCGCGCCAGAGGTCTTCCTTGTCCTCGTATTCCGCCAGCTTGGCGCAATCGATGGTGTGGACCGTTAGGCCGCCGCCGTCGGGCTCAATGATGCCGACGATGCGGTCGCCGGGCACCGGGGTGCAGCACTGGCCGAAGTGAAGCGAAACGCCGGGGGTCAGGCCGCCGCCGCGCACATAGAGCCTGGCCGCCTTGCCGCCCTCGATCCGGCGCACGGCGGTGGCCGCCTCGCGGTCCGAGGCTTTCAAGCCCGGGAAGATCACGTCCAGCACCTGGGTCGGCGAGATGCGGCCGCGGCCGACGATCTCGAACAGGTCGTCCTCGGTGGCGACGGCGAAGCGTTCCAGGGCGGGCTTCAGGGCCACGTCCTTGCGGGCCTTGCCGGCGCGCTCGAAGGTCTGGTCCACCGTGGCGCGGCCCAGGCGGATGAACTCCTCCTTCTCTGTCTGGCGGATATGGCGGCGAATGGCCGAGCGGGCGCGGCCGGTGACCGTCAGGGAGCGCCAGTCCGGCGGCACCACGGGCTTGGCCCCGCGGATGACCTCGACCACATCTCCGTTCTGAAGAGTCGTCCGTAAGGGCTTGAGTTCGCCGTTGATCTTCACCCCGATACAGGTGTCGCCCACGTCGGTGTGGACGGCGTAGGCGAAGTCCAGCGGCATGGCCCCACGCGGCAGGCTGACCAGCTTGCCCTTGGGCGTGAAAACGAAGGCCTGGTCGAGATACATCTCGAGCTTGGCGTGCTCCACCAGCTCCTCGACGTCCCCACCATGCTCCAGCACCTGGACCAGATGGCGCAGGTTGAGCAGCGGATCGCGGCCCCCGGCGTCGGCCTGGGCCTCGGCGTCGAAGCCGTAGGACTTGTCCTTGTAACGCCAGTGGGCGGCCACGCCCTCCTCCGCCACCCGGTCCATGGCCTCGGTGCGGATCTGCATCTCGATGCGCATGCCGCGCGGCCCCACCACCGTCGAGTGGATCGAACGGTAATTGTTGCGCTTGGGGGTGGAGATGAAGTCCTTGAACCGCTCGGGCACGCTGGGCCAGGCGCGGTGGATGACGCCGAGCGCGCGGTAGCAGTCCTCCTCGGTGTCGACGATCACCCGGAAGGCGTAGATGTCGGAAAGCTGCGAGAAGCCGATCGACTTGCGCTGCAGCTTGCGCCAGATCGAATAGGGGTTCTTTTCACGCCCGAAGACCCGGGCCGAGAGGCCGCCGGCCTCCAGCCGCGAGGCGATCTCGCCGGAGACCACCGCCACGGCGCCGCCCTGCTCGATGCGAAGGGTTTCCAGCCGGCGGCCGATGGCGTTGCGGGCCACCGGGTTCAGGTGCTCGAAGGCCAGCTCCTCCAGCTCCGAACAGATGCGGTGACAGCCGATGGAGCGGGCCAGCGGGGCGTAGATGTCCAGGGTCTCGCGGGCGATCCGCTCACGCTTGGCCGGGCTCTTGATGTAGTGCAGCGTCCGCATGTTGTGCAGACGGTCGGCCAGCTTGACCATCAGGACGCGGACGTCCTTGGAGATGGCCAGGATGAACTTGCGCAGGTTCTCGGCCTGCTTGGTGTGCTCGCTGTTGAGTTCCA
>JAYVDG010000526.1:0-3736 GCA_043749525.1 Phenylobacterium sp. | reverse complement strand
ACGGAACACAAGGACAGGTCAGCCTGTTCTGGTCGATGCCGGTGGCGGCCATGGACGCCTTCTTCGCCGGCGATCTCGCCGCCTGGCGGACCCGGGCGTTGACCGTCTGGCCGGAGGCCGAGCCCTTGCTGGAAAATCTCCGCACCCCTGCCGACTTCAGCCGCGCCACCTATCGCGACGTGGCGGCGGGGTGCTGGTGCGCCGGCGGTCTGACCCTGATCGGCGATGCGGCCCACGGGACCAGCCCGCAGCTGGGCCAGGGGGCGAACCTGGGCCTGCTCGACGCCGTGGAACTGGCCGAGCGGCTGACGCCGGGGCGTCCGATGGCGGTGTCCCTCATCCGCTTCCAGGCGGCGCGGCGTCGCCAGACCGGGGTCTATCAGCTGGCCTCCCGTGCCTTGACGCCGCTTTTCCAGTCGCGCGGCCGGCTTGGCCCCCTGATCCGGGACTGGCTGTTCGCTCCGCTCGCCAGGCTGCCCCTGGTGCGGAAAATTTCCGCCCGCGTTCTCACCGGGACCTTCCGCCTGGGACCGACGCCAAAAAGCCTGCGCCCGTGACCGACGTCTACGGCCCGGAGAAACGATCGGCGGTGATGGCCCGGGTGAAGGGCAAGAACACCACGCCGGAGATGAAGGTGCGCAAGGCGCTCACCCGGCTGGGCGCCCGCTACCGCCTGCACCGCAGAGATTTACCGGGTTCGCCGGACATCGTCCTCCCCGGCCGCCGGCTGGCGATCTTCGTCCACGGCTGCTTCTGGCACGGCCACGACTGCGCGCGCGGAGCCCGCGTGCCCAAGGCCAACCGGGACTACTGGGTTGCCAAGGTCGGCCGCAACCGGGCGCGCGACCTGGTCTCGCGCGAGGCGCTGGCGGCCCTGGGCTGGCGTGTGGAGACGATCTGGGAGTGCGACCTGAAGGACGAGGCGGCGTTGCGGGCGCGGCTGGAAGGGCTGCTGGCGGCCAAAAACCAGCCCGCCTAGGCGCGCCTAGCGCGCATCCACCACCACCTCGGTTTTCACCGAGTTGGCGATGTAGCATTCGTCATGGGCTTCATGATGCAGCTGGTCGAGCTGCTGCGCCGTGGGCTCCACGCCCTGCCAGGTGATGGCTGGCCGCAGCCAGACCTTGGTCAGGGCCAGGCGGCCCGGACGGACCTCTTCCATGATCCCCTCGGCGGCGTCCGCGTAGCGGACCGCCAGGAACCCGGCCAGCCGGGCCCGGTGCAGGAAGATCAGCATGTGGCAGTTGGAGAGCGCGGCCACCAGCATCTCCTCCGGATCGACCGCCGCCTCCACCGCCCACTTGCCCACCACGTGCGGCGACGCCGAGGCGGCCAGCTCAACGCCGCCATCGAAGGCGATGGTGTGGCCGCGGCTGTAGCGGCCCTTCAGGAAATCCTCGCCGTCCTTGAGGGTCCAGAGGACCTCGGCGACGTATTTCGCCATGGTCAGAAGGCCTCCGCCGGCAGGGCCATCATCAGTTCCGAGCCGGTCATCAGCTTGGTCAGGTGGGCGCCGGCGTCGGGCAGGACGCGCTGCATATAGTAGCGGCCCACGGTCAGCTTGGTGGCGTAGAAGGGGTCGGTGTCGCCGGCGACGATCTTGGCCTGGGCGGTCTTGGCGATCAGGGCCCACATATAGGCCAGGGCCGTGAGGCCGAAGAGATGCATGTAGTCGGTAGACGCCGCGCCGGCGTTCTCCGGGTTCATCAGCCCGTTCTGCATCAGCCACATGGTGCCCTCCTGCAGCTTGGCTTTGGCCTCGGCCAGGCCTTCGGTGAAGGGCTTCAGGGCGCCGTCGCCCTGATTGGCCTCCACGAAGATGTCGACATCGGCGAAGAAGCTCATCACCGCGCGGCCGCCGTCCGCCGCCAGCTTTCGGCCCACCAGGTCCAGGGCCTGGACGCCGTTGGCGCCCTCATAGATGAGCGCGATGCGGACATCGCGCATGTACTGGCTGGCCGGGAAGTGCTCGGTGAAGCCCGAGCCGCCGTGGACCTGCAGGGCGTCGGAACACACCTTCAGCCCCTTGTCGGTGAGGAAGCCCTTCACCACCGGGGTCATCAGCGCCATGTAATCATTGGCCTTCTGGCGTACGGCCTCGTCGGGACTGGCATGGGCCAGGTCCCCGTGCAGGGCGGTCCAGAACAGGAAGGCGCGGCCGGCCTCGATGACGGCGCGTGAGTCCATCAGCATGCGGCGCACGTCGGGGTGGACGATGATCGGGTCGGCGGGGCCGTCGGGGTTCTTGGGCCCCGTCAGCGAGCGACCCTGCAGGCGGTCCTTGGCGAAGGCCGCGGCGGCCTGATAGGCGGCCTCGGCCTGGGCGATGCCTTGCAAGCCCACCCCGATCCGGGCCTCGTTCATCATCACGAACATCAGGCGCAGGCCCTGGTTCTCGGTCCCCACCAGCCAGCCGGTGCTCTCCTCATGCTGGATGACGCAGGTGGCGTTGCCGTGGATGCCCATCTTCTCTTCCAGGCCGGCGCAGAAGACGCTGTTGCGCACGCCCGGCTTGCCCTGCGCGTCGGGGATGAACTTCGGCACGATGAACAGGCTGATGCCCCGCACGCCCCCTGGCGCGCCTTCGATGCGGGCCAGCACCAGGTGGACGATGTTTTCGGCCATATCGTGCTCGCCGCCCGAGATCCAGATTTTCTGGCCCGAGATCTTGTAGCTGCCGTCGCCCTGCGGAACCGCCTTGGTGCGCAGCAAACCCAGGTCCGTGCCGCATTGGGGCTCGGTGAGGTTCATGGTTCCGCCCCATTTCCCGGAGACCAGGTTGGGCAGATAGAGGCTCTTCTGTTCGTCCGACCCACCGTTGAGGATCGCCGAATAGGCCCCGTGGGTGAGGCCCGGATACATGGAAAAGGCCATGTTGGCCGAGGAGCTCATCTCCGAGAAGGACAGGTTCACCACGTGAGGCAGGCCCTGGCCGCCATAGGCGGGCTCGGCCCCCAGCGCCGGCCAGCCGCCCTCGACGAGCTGGGCGTAGGCTTCCTTGAAGCCCTTGGGTGTGGTGACCGTATTGTCCGGATGCCAGGTGCAGCCTTCCTTGTCGCCGACAGCGTTAAGGGGCGCGAGCACCTCGGCCGTGAAGCGGCCCGCCTCGTCGATGATCTGTTCCACCACGTCCATCGAGGCGTCGGCGAAGGCCGGCAGGTTGGCGTACTTCTCGATCTGCAGCACGTCGCGCAGCAGGAAGACGTGGTCGCGCACGGGGGGCTGGTAGGTCATGTCGGCTCCGGAAAAGATCGAAGGGCTCCCGACGGGTCGGAAGCCCTTCAAAGATATAGCTGAGGTTTGCCGACGGCGCGAAGCGCCGAGGCTCTACTTGGCGTGTTCGAGGTCGCCGAGCCGCTCGCGCAAGACCTGATCGTAATCGGCGGCGCGAGGCAGCAGGTCTGGGCGGGTGCGTGAAAGCTGGGCCTCAAGAGCGTCGCAGCCGGAGCGCAGTTCATCGATGGCCTTGTCGATGTCCTGGCGCTGGGCCTCCAGGGCGACGATGCGCTCGCGAAATTTGGTCAGCGACTTGACGTTTTGGGCCGTGCCGCCGTCATTCAGGTCATAGAGGTCGAGGATTTCGCCGATCTCGGCCAGGGCCAGGCCGACCCGCTTGCCGTTGAGGATCAGCTGCAGCCGGCCGCGGTCCTTATAGGAATAGACCCGGTTCATGCCGTCGCGGGCGGGGGCCAGCAGGCCCTTGTCCTCGTAAAATCGCAGGGCGCGCGGCGTGCAC